>CALHBW010000424.1 GCA_937930625.1 uncultured Saprospiraceae bacterium
GTCCAGTTCTCTTATGTCGGCTTTGAAGACCGCATGGAGACGGTTGTCATCAATGGTGCGCCTATGCGAAAAGACATCGTGATGGGCGAATCGTCGGAAGTGCTACAAACCGTCACCGTCACCGCAGATATTGCCATTGAACGCCGTACTCCGGTGGCTTTTTCCAATATTCCTACGGTGAAGATTCAGGAAGAACTTGCAGGGCGCGACATCCCGATGTTGCTCAACTCTACGCCCGGCGTCTATGCCACCGAAACGGGTGGCGGCGATGGCGATGCGCGGGTCACGATACGCGGATTTAATCAGCGAAATGTGGCGGTCATGCTCGATGGTATTCCGGTGAATGATATGGAAAACGGTTGGGTCTATTGGTCCAATTGGTTTGGCTTGGATATGGTCACGAAGACCATGCAGGTACAACGCGGATTGGGTGCGTCCAAACTCGCCATTCCGTCCGTAGGTGGTACGATTAATATTCTCACGAAGGGAATAGAATCCCGTCGCGGTGGACGTTTGCGGCAAACCATCGGCAATAACGGCTTTCTCCAAACCAACTTCGGCTACACCACCGGACGCCTCGAAAGCGGCTGGGGTATCTCCGCTGCTGCTTCTTACAAACAAGGCGACGGCTGGGTAGATGGCAATTATACACAAGGTTATTTTTATTATTTGAGATTGGATAAAGAATTGGGTAATCACCTCTTTAGTTTGTCGGGTTTTGGTGCGCCACAGCAGCACGGGCAGCGTTCTTTTCGCTCCAGAATCCAAGATTTTGATGCCGAGTATGCCATAGAAGCAGGCGTTCCTGCGGACATCGCTGCCACAGGTGCAGATATGGGCTTGCGTTGGAATCGACACATCAACGACTTAGACCGTTGGGTTGCTAATAGCGAAGGTG
This sequence comes from uncultured Saprospiraceae bacterium, assembly GCA_937930625.1. Classification (GTDB taxonomy): domain Bacteria; phylum Bacteroidota; class Bacteroidia; order Chitinophagales; family Saprospiraceae; genus JAHDEO01. Next base: position 899 of record CALHBW010000424.1, read on the forward strand.
ACACGATGCGCGCCAATGTAGAGTCTTTTAATTCTCGTAAAAATTATTATCACAAACCGCAATTTAGTTTCCGTCATTTTTGGCAGCCCAATGAGCGTACTTCTATGTCGAATGTCGCTTATGTTTCTATCGGAAATGGTGGCGGTATGGGCGTTACAGGCATCAATTCGTCGGTGATTGGCGTGCCGGATTTGCAGACGGCTTATAATAATAATTCGACGGTCAGCATCTTCACGGGTGGCGACAAAATCTCATCCGGCATCCTTCGCTCTAGCGTGAATAATCACTTTTGGGTGGGCGGACTTTCGACCTTCAATCACAATATTTCCGAAACACTCAAACTTTCCGGCGGATTGGATTTGCGATATTATGAAGGCGAGCATTACCGCATTGTATATGACCTCTTGGGTGGCGATTATTTCCGTAGCGAGCGCAATGCCCGCATCGACCAGGGAAATTCGCAACTGAAAGAAGGCGACCGCTATTTTTATAATAACGACGGCTATGTAGGATGGGCAGGACTCTTTGGTTTATTGGAATATACAAAAGACAATTTATCGACATTTGTTAATCTTTCTTTTGCAGAAACGGGCTACAGTTTGGATGATTATATGTTTCATAAACAATTGGAAATTGATGGCGAAAACTTCTATATTTCCTATGCCGACCCTGTGGTTCACGATGGTGTAATGTACACCGTTGATAATCCCAATTCAAGTGATGTAGCTGCTGCTGCCGCGCAAAATTTGGCGATAGATTCGACCTCCGCACTCAATCAACGGGTCGATTGGCAGTGGATGCCAAGCTATACTTTCAAAGCCGGAGCAGGGTATAATATCAACAAATCTCACCGCGTATTTATGAATACGGGCTACCTTTCGCGTGCGCCGCGTTTTAGCAATGTTATCAATAGTAGTTATGGGCAAGATGTCGTCAATTCAGCGACGGGTTTTAATGCGACTTTGGGTAAATATTATTTAGCAGAAAGTACAAAAAACGAAATTATACTCGCAGTAGAAGGCGGTTATGGTTTTAAGAGTGAAAAATTCTCTGCCAATCTGAACGGCTATCTTACCAATTGGAATAATAAACCACTTGACCGCTTGCCTGTGGTACTTTCCGACCCTTCCGACCCTGATTCTGAGCGAATTACGGTGAATGTCAACGGCATTTCAGCACGACATGCGGGGGTAGAATTGGATTTTGCTATCAAGCCAATAGACGATTTGACCGTCGAAGGTTTGGTATCGCTCGGTGATTGGATTTGGAACTCCGCCGCCGAAACGATTCTCCCCAATGGCGAAACCTATGCCTTCGATGCCAAAGGCGTACACGTAGGCGATGCCGCACAAACGCAATTGGGCGCGATGGTACGCTATGAGCCGTTGAAGGGTTTATATTTTAAATTGAGGGGAACGTATTTTGGTAAAAACTTCGCCAACTTCAATCCCGAAGACCTGCAAGGCTCGAACGGCGGCAGAGAATCATGGCAAATGCCAAGTTATTTCCTAACTGATTTTCATTCAGGTTATAATTTCAAATTCAATAAAATACGCATGGGATTGCGTTTTAATGTCATCAATGTACTAGATACCAAATTCATCGGAGACGCTACCAATAACGATAATTTCCTTTCCCCAAGTTACTCGGATTTCGACGCTAAATCTGCCTCCGTATTTTTCGGACAAGGCAGACGTTTTAATACATCTTTACAAATATCTTTTTAGTTACCAATGAGTGAATGAGTGAATTTTGAATGAGTGAATGTAATGCTACAATGCGATAATGCGTCAATGCTACAATAAAATGAATGAGTGAATGAATTTTGAATGAATGAATCGCACGATACATATGATTCATTCATTCGCTCATTTAAAATTCATTCATTAAACATTATCGCATTGTAGCATTGTAGCATTACTATTCACTCATTCAAAATTCGCTCATTCACTCATTATTCCAATTATATGAAAAATCTTTTACTGCTTTTTGCAGCATTATTTATCTCCAATACTATTTTCGCGCAAGCGGATATTGCGGAAGCGCGTACCTATGCACAGGGCGCGAATTTGACGGTTACAGGTGTAGTGACAAACGGCGAATCGCTTGGACCGATTCGTTATTTGCAGGATGCTACGGGTGGTCTGCCTGTATATTTTCCTGACGTGACCGAGACTTGGAATCAAGGCGATAACGTCACGGTGACAGGCGAAATGGGCATCTTCAATGGCTTGATTCAAGTGACGAATGTGACCGCCAATACGGTCAATTCTACGGGCAATACACTCCCCGCTCCACATGTCGTTACACCCGATGGACTTAATGGCAACATTGAATCACAACTCGCTACTGTTCAGAATGTTACCTTTGCTGATGCGGGTAATATTTTCGGTGTTGGTACGCATGATTTTACAGATGCGAATGGCGAATCAAGCGTTATTTATGTACGTAGTGGTCATCCTTTGGTGGGTACGATTATTCCGCTTGGGGCAGTCAATATGACGGGTATTGTTTCTGTTTTTCAAAGCAATTACCAATTGCTGCCGCGTGATTTGGATGACCTCGAAAATGCAGTGGGTTTTACTATCACCACATTGCCCGAACAAAGTGATATTACGCAAAACGGCTTTACACTTACGTGGGAAACCGATGCGGCTGCCAACCACAGTGTCCGCTACGGATTGACGGAGAGTTTGGAACTTGGAGAAGTCACTGCGAATAGTAATGCGGCTGTTGGTACATACACATTTACGGGATTGGATGCGGCAACATTTTACTATGCTCAAATCATCGCTGAATCAGGAGGAGTTGAGTTGGAATCACCTGTTCGATTGTACAGTACGGCATCTACATCTTCCGGTCAGATTGATATATATTTCAATAATATTGCTGACAATTCGGTATCATCCGGCACAAATGCGAACATAAAATACGGTCCGCAGATGCTCCAATTTTTCAAAGACCAAATCGACGCTGCACAGACTTCTATTGATGTCGCTGTCTATAATAATAACCGCACCGACCTGACGGCTACCCTGACGGCTGCTCACGAACGCGGTGTGGTGGTACGCTACATTACGGATGTGGACGAATTTAATTCGGGTATCAGCAATCCTACGCCACCCTTTCCGATATTTCAGGTGCAGTCCGACCCGCCGATGCAAAGTGCTTTGATGCACAATAAATTTATGACGATTGATGTCGATTCTCCTGAAAATGCAACCGTCATCACAGGTTCAATGAACTGGACAAATAATAATATCGCAGGCGATTTTAATAATGTCGTAGTGATTCAGGACCAAGCACTTGCGAAGGCTTATACGCTTGAATTTGAAGAAATGTGGGGTAGCGAAAATCCAACTCCGGGTATTTTTAATTCGTTTTCGGGCGAAAATAAAGTCGATAATACGCCACACCTTTTTAATATCGGCGGCGACCTCGTAGAATTATATTTTTCTCCTTCGGATAATGTGTCATTTAGAATTGAAAATGCAGTACGTTCGGCAGATTCGCAGGTGGATTTTGCTATACTGTCTTTCACATTTAATGACTTGGGTTCAGCGATGTTGGACCTACATAATGCAGGTATTGACGTGCGCGGTATGATAGAAAATACAGGCGACCAGGGAACAGAATTTACTTTTTTGCAAGATAATGGTGTCAATGTCATTGACCATCCTGCAAGCGGTACGATTCACCATAAATATTGTATCGTAGATGCCAATGCGCCGAATAGCGACCCACTCGTGATTACAGGTTCGCATAACTGGTCAACGAATGCGGAAGTTCGTAATGACGAGAATACACTTATCATTCACAGTGAGACGATTGCGAATCAATTTTGGCAAGAATTTGAGGCTCGATTTGCAGGTTTGGTGGGCATTGATGCGGTGGCAGCGATTGAGGGTTTTGAAGTAACAACTTTCCCGAATCCGGCTGTGGAGTATATCAATTTTGATGTATCATTGGAAAATGCTAATGATATTTTAATTGAAATTTATGATGTGAATGGGAAGTTAGTTGAAACAACCAATTTGCAAAATATTTCCGGTCAGCACATTCACCAGATGAATGTAAGTCACTTAGCAGCAGGTAGTTATTTTGCTGCTTTTACGATTGATGGATTGACGGTTGCTCGTCAATTTGTAAAGTAACGCGAGCTTCCAGCTCGGCGTAAAAAAATGGCAGATGTTTTGAAAGCATCTGCCATTTTTTTGACTAATAATGAATATTTCTTGACATAGAGATTTGAAAAATCCGAAAATAATTTATACATTTGGTTATCTGATAGAACAATCCACACATCCAACGATTCATTTCACCATTAAAAATAAAAAACATGGCTCTTTCTACCCCCCCCCCACAAATTACACTTATCTTTAATTTGTTGTCATCTCAACAATATAGTATTGTCTATGCCTGACAGTATTATTTTTTCACTTTCTACATTCAATTGCCTATGAAAAGAAGTTCGTGCATCTGTACGCATACGCGCATCGTTGCACCTTATGTACCAACACCAGAAAGCCAAATCATCCATAAAAAAACGCCGTGCGCTCTCATTGCAGGAGAAACACACGGCTGTAATTCAACGCAGCTTTCTAATGAAAGACTGCATTTTAAGAACTATTTTCAAATTTACGAAAAATGAAACAAAAAATTCAAGTTTTCGATTTTCAAACACTATTTTTTAGTAATACACTATTCGTTATTTTACTGTTCATGTTTTTCACGTCTGAAGCAAAAACACAAGGACTACCTTGGGTGATTTGTAATACAGATGTAACATGGTCGCCTCAGAATCTGCCGCCTTCACTTGCTATGAATGGCATAAGAGTTCGTTGTAAATCAACACTCATAATATCAGACATAGACATGGACTTTTTTCAAGGCGCCAGAATTGAAGTTGAGGCAGGTGCCAAACTGATTGTCAGAAACAGTAAATTAGATGTATATCTCGGTACGCTTCCATGGTCGGGTATATTTGTAAATGGAGTTAGTTCATTATCACAGGGGCGTGACCCTATCACCTTTTGTGCCAATCAAGGTACAGTTGAATTAGATAATGCCACGATTGAAAACGCTGTATTTGGAGTCATTACCGGAGCATTCAATGGCTTTACTTTGGGAGAGTGCCTGCTCACAACACCCCACCCTTCGACAGGTGGCGGTATCATTCGAGCGAATAATACAACCTTTAGAAATAATTTGGTTGACGTTAAATTTGTCGGATATGTCGCCCCTGGTGGTGAAGATAATATTTCTTTTTTTAATAATTGTCGTTCATATATTACCGATGATTATCAAATGACTTATCAATGTCCAAATGACTTAGAAACTATACTACCGTTCTTCGAACTCAAAGGTGTTAAAGGCATCAGAATAAGAGGTCATATATTTGAAGACCAACGCTCTACAACCAATATAGCCAATCCTTCGGATAAAATTGGTATCGAAACCAGTGGAGCAAATATCAAACTGGATAAATCTTGGTTTGGCAACATCAATCGAAGTGAGTTCAACAATCTGAACTACGGTATTGATTTTGGTGGAAATGGTCCGGGTATTTCGTCAGTAAGAAATACTGATTTTGAGTGTTGGCACGGTATATATGCCCTTAGTCAAACAAACGGTATCACAGCCTACGCAAACAATTTCACCGTGAAACGTACTACCAACTCCACCACCCCACCATACGGACTATACCTTGATGGATGCGACAGTTATCAGGTACAATACAATACCTTCATCGCCGAAAACGCACCGTATCATGGCTTTGGGGTCATTGTCAGAAATCAACACCCAAACCCTACGCAGATAGGTAATAATGACTTTGAAAATCTCTTAATAGCCACCGAAGCTATCGGGCAAAATACCGACCAGGAGATAGGAGCAGACGCAGATGGTCTTGAATATCGCTGCAACAACTTCTCCGAAAGTTTCTTTGACGCCGGGGTATTTAAAGATACTGGCACAAACATTACAGGCATCAAAGAATATCAGTACCTGACTGCCAACCGATTCAGCGAAAACCCTCCGGCATTTGCTAATCTTTATAATGCCGATGTCGGTGCTTTTCCATTTCGGTACATTCATCATAATGACGCCACTGATGGAAGGCTTAGTCCTAATGTCAATATCGGTGCAATCACCGTGATTGAGTCCCCACAACCTAGTTCACCAAATGATTGTCCCGAAATCTTCCTTGTCAATGAACCTGATATCGGTACACTCGGCGATATTAAAGACACCAAAGGCGACTTATTTAATCAAACACTCAGTACTTTGGGAGATTTGGTAGATAACGGCAATACGCCTCAAATGGTCACTTGGGTACAAACTGCCAACCAACCAAGAAGGGCTATCAGGGTCTATTTTAAAATCATGCAACAAGCCCCTTTCACCTCTGACGCAGTCTTGGAAGAAGTCAGCAAAAAAGAAGTTGGCTTTAGTAAGGGAATGATTCGCAATATTCTTCGCCAACATCCGCAAGCTGCCAAATCCGCTCAAATACAAGAAAATCTAGATAACCGCATCAATCAATTACCTCAATTTATGCGAAATCAGATTAATCAAGGATTAAACATTATCGGTGCTAAAGAACAAATGGAACTGGAAGCCAACACCTACAAAAAAGAACGCGACGAAGCCATCAATCAAGCCGTACTACTGCTTGGTGCAGATACACTTGACCGTAGTGATGAGATGATTGATTTTCTCTCCGGCACAGGTGAGTTGGGTTTCCAATATCGTATTGCCAACCTATATGACCAAAATGGCAATACAGAACAGGCAACTGCCATACTCGCAGATATAGGTACATGGGAACTATCTGAAAAAGAAACTGCCGACCATGAGGCACATATAGGATTGCGTAACCTGTTGCAAGGGTGGACAGCAGAAGGCAAAGACCTCGCACTATTGGCAGAGGAAGACCTTGACTTCCTGCATGACTATGCTGTGCAGCCTAATATTACTGCGGGAAAAGCTGTTGCGATTCTGCGACTCAACGGCAATACAGATTATTCCGAGCCTGTTTATTTTCCTGAACTGCCTACGGAAGAAAGACGTATTGTTGAGATACAAAACGAAGATTTGGTAAGTAATATATCTATCTACCCCAACCCTGCGAGTAGCTATTTGAATGTTCTTTATGATTTAAAGGAACACGAAAACCTATCACTGCAACTGGTAGATATGACAGGTAAAGTTGTACATCAAAGACAACTCAACCAATCGCAGGATGAAGTTACACTCATTACAGAAAACTATCCTACCGGACAATACATTCTTAGTATTTACGCTGATAAACAGCTAATTGAATCTAAGAAAATCAATATTGCTAAATAATTTACTCACCTTCCGCCTATTCATCCACGAATAGGCGGACCTCTTTTTTTGGTATGATTAAACAGATACTAACTACAATATATTTTACATTGTTTTTTTTAACATGCATTAATGCCCAAGACCGCTTTTTCTTGATGACAGATGATTGGAAGACTACAGGCATACACGAGTTTGATAACCACTATATAATTATAGGAAGCGGCTTTACAGGTTATCCTAACTATGACATTTATATTAACTTTAACAAATTAGAAAAAGAAGGTACTATTTCTGATGTATGGCAATATCCATTTGAAGTAACAAGAACTATCGATATGCGTAATCAACAATCACTTAGTGTTTTAGGAAATAAAAAAGTATTAGGTATAACATCTTCTACAGCAGGATTCTCTGGAGATTTATATAAATCAGCGCATCTTATTCTAAATGATGAAATGACAGCCGTGGTAGATAGTAGTTGGGTACATCCGACCAATGAAAATGCTTTTACATACAATATACTACAGCACTCAGACAAGGTTTTAAGTAGTTTAGTTACTCAAGACCCAAATAATCTTAGTGATACTAAGTTCAGATTTATTGCTACAAATAGTACCGGAATTTTATTATGGCAGAATGATTACATATGCCCTGACGACTGTTGGACTTATCGTCCTCAACACATTCTTTCTACTCAGGACGGTGGTTATCTGCTAACTGCTGATGAACAGCGAAGTCCACCGCCATCCGGTATTCCCACCGACCATGAGGTCTCTACGCTCATCAAAACCGATAGTTTAGGAGAGTTTGAATGGCAAATATACCCGGGAGGAGTAGGTATGCCCTACACTTCAAATGATATACTCGCCGTTGCTACCGATGATGGTCATATCCTCTGTGCATGGACAGATAGAAGAAAGCTCAGAGAAACAGATATGTCCTACCAACAAAACGAAGATAGAACCATTTGGTTTGCCAAAATAGACTTGGAGGGTAATAAAATATGGGAGAAAAATATAAAAGAATATCTGACAGAGTGGCATCCAAGAAATTACTCCGAGATATATCAGATGATTTCACTCTCTGATGACAATATAGCCATCTCTACACGAGGTTTGATTATTAAGATAACGCAAGATGCCGATGTCATCTGGATCCGCGATGCCAAGCCGCCGTTATTCCAGCCACCCAACGTGAGTGAATTTTCTTTTGTTGGACTTTACGGTATTGTTGAAACTTCAGACGGTGGTTTTCTCTGTACGGGGGAAGCACAGTTGCTACCCGGTGATGCTTTTCCCGAGTTCGAGCAAACAGGCTTCGTCATCAAAGTAGATGAGCATGGTTGTCTTGATGAAGGCTGTCAGTTGGTGGATGTAGAGGAAGTCGTAGAGGAAGAAAATAATACTTTACTTATTTATCCCAATCCAACAAGTCATGACATCACTGTCAACTATCAACTTCCACACACACCCGACCAACTCACCCTCGCCATATACAATATCACAGGCAGGGCGATACACACACACCCCTTATTACCTACACACGAGGGCAGTGTACGCATAGAGTTAGATAAAAACCTTCCGGTGGGAGCGTATTTTTGTCATTTGGTCGCTGATGAACAAGTGATTGGTGTAGAACGATTTGTATTGATGCGTTGAAATTTTTTTGATACTAAAAAGAAATGGCAGACGTTTTCTAAACGTCTGCCATTTTTTATCACGATGCTACGGGCTGGAAGCCCGTGCTACCTTAGTCTATCGTTTCAATTTCTTCCTCTCTCTCTCGTTTAGCAGCTTCGCGTTTCTGATAATCTTCCTCGCTAAATACTACCAAATCGTTGTATTTTCTCATACCTGTACCGGCAGGTATTTTCTTACCGACGATAACATTCTCCTTCAATCCGAGCAAGTAATCACGACGCGCTCCGATAGATGCCGAACTCAATACTTTGGTCGTCTCTTGGAAGGAAGCAGCTGAAATCCAGCTACTTGTACCCAATGACGCTCTCGTAATACCTTGTAGCAAAGTACTTGAAGTAGCGGCTACTGCATCACGATGTTGTACGAGTTTTTTATCCGAGCGACGCATGAGCGAGTTTTCTTCGCGCAATTGGCGTAGTGTTACGATTTGTCCCGGTTTCAGATTCGTGGAATCTCCCGGTTCGGTGACGACTTTTTTGTCGTAAATCCAATCGTTTTGCTCCAAGAAGTCGAATTTGTCAACTGCTTCTTTTTCAAGGAATGTCGTATCACCCGCATCGTCGATTTGTACGCGCTTCATCATCTGACGCACGATAACCTCGATGTGTTTGTCGTTGATATTTACCCCCTGCATACGGTAAACTTCCTGTACACCATTCACAAGATAAGATTGTACGGCGAAAGGTCCTTTGATATTCAGGATGTCGCGCGGTGCAGTAGCTCCGTCCGAAAGTTGGAATCCGGCGCGTACAAAGTCACCTTCTTGTACAAGAATGTGTTTCGACAATCCGATAAGGTACTTGCGGCGTTGTCCGGTTTTCTCGTCAGTAACAATACACTCGCGATTACCACGTTTGATTTTTCCGAAAGAAACAATACCATCAATCTCGGAAACTACCGCCGGATTGGATGGATTACGTGCCTCGAAAAGCTCCGTTACACGCGGCAGACCACCCGTAATATCTTGGATTTTACCCAATGCGCGCGGTATTTTCGCTATCGTTTTACCCTGAATTACAGAGTCATTTTCATCTACATTCAGATAAGAACCTACCGGTAAGTTGTACGATTTGAGGACTTCGCCACTCTTATCGGTAATCATTACCGTTGGTATCTTTTTCTTATCTTTTGTTTCGATAATTACTTTCTCACGATAACCTGTTTGCTCATCCACCTCTTCGCGGAATGTGACCCCTTCTTCGATAGATTCAAATTTGATGATACCACCAAACTCCGAAAGGATAACCGAGTTGTACGGATCCCATTCACAGATAATATCACCTTTTTTGATTTTATCGCCTTCTTTGATATTCAAAATTGCCCCATAAGGGATGTGTTTTGAACTCAACTCACGCTTCGTTTTCGGCTCAATAATTTTCACCTCCGCAGAACGCGCCAACACAACTTCTTTTTCGCCATCGTCACCACTATAAGTCAAAGTACGGAGGCTATCAAACTCAACAATACCGTCAAATTTGGCATCCATTTGAGATTCCGTCGTCGCAGAACTCGCAATACCACCAACGTGGAAAGTACGAAGTGTCAACTGTGTCCCCGGCTCACCAATAGATTGTGCAGCGATGATACCGACTGCATCTCCCATTTCGGCAGTACGTCCGGTAGCGAGGTTTTTACCATAACAAAGACGGCAAACACCGCGTCGTGTTTCGCAAGTCAAGACCGAGCGAATTTCGATAGATTCGATACCCGCATCATCAATTTTCTTAGCTTCTTTTTCACTGATAATTGTTCCCGCCGGAACGATAAGCTCCTGACTTACAGGGTCATATACATCATGCAAATTGGAGCGACCTTCGATACGCTCACTCAATGCTTGTATGACTTTCTCATTATCTTTCAAAGGCTCAATCGTAATACCGCGAAGTGTATGACAATCGTGTTCGCGAATAACAACATCCTGTGCCACATCCACCAAACGACGAGTCAAGTAACCCGCATCGGCAGTTTTGAGGGCGGTATCGGCAAGACCTTTACGCGCACCGTGCGTGGAGATAAAGTATTCGAGTACCGAAAGTCCGTCCAAGAAATTCGCAAGAATCGGGTTTTCGATAATCGCGCCTCCGGTATCACCGGATTTTCTCGGTTTTGCCATCAATCCACGCAATCCACACAACTGTTTAATCTGTGCTCTGGAACCACGCGCACCTGAATCCAACATCATATAAACCGAGTTGAAGCCCTGCTTATGTACAGCAAGTTCTTCCATCAAATTTTCCGTAATACGATTATCCGCATAGGTCCATTTGTCGATGATTTGGTTGTAACGCTCGTTGTTGGTGATAAGTCCCATGTTGTAGTTTTCCCACACTTCATCGACTTCTTCACCTGCTGTTTTGAGCGTTTCTTCTTTCAATGTCGGCGTAATCAAATCCGGCAAGTTGAACGACAAACCACCTTTATAAGCCCACATAAATCCGAGTTCCTTAATGGAATCAAGTAGGTCGGCAGTGGTCTTAAAGTCAGTACGTTTGAGGATTCTACCAATAACTCTACGAAGGTTTTTCTTATCTAATTGCTCATTGACGAAAGGTATATTCGGCGGCACGCTTTGGTTGAAAATCACACGACCAACAGTGGTTTCGGTGAGTTTCATTTCTATGTTGCCCTCTTCACTCTCAATCGGCACACGTACATGTATCCATGCGTGAAGGTCAACCATACCTTCATTATATGCAATCACCACTTCTTCTGGTGAGTAAAATTTGTGTCCTTCACCGCGTACAGTGAGTTCTTTTGTCGAACGTTTGCCCTTCGTGATGTAGTACAGACCGAGTACCATATCCTGCGAAGGCAGCGTAATCGGCGAGCCATCCTGCGGATTAAGCATGTTGTGTGCTGCCAACATCAAAACCTGCGCCTCCAAAATCGCTGCATTACCAAGTGGTACGTGTACTGCCATCTGGTCACCGTCAAAGTCGGCGTTGAATGCAGCACATGCCAATGGGTGCAATTGAATCGCTTTACCTTCAATCAATTTGGGCTGGAATGCCTGAATTGAGAGCCTGTGCAGCGTTGGCGCACGGTTGAGGAGTACGGGGTGTCCTTTGAGCGTGTTTTCCAAAATATCCCAAATCACCGGGTCTTTTCTATCGACCAATTTCTTGGCAGATTTGACCGTTTTTACAACACCACGCTCTATTAATTTTCTGATAACGAATGGCTTGAACAGCTCTGCTGCCATGCCTTTCGGCAATCCACATTCGTGTAATTTCAAGGTAGGACCAACGACAATCACCGAACGTCCTGAGTAGTCAACACGTTTACCCAAGAGGTTTTGACGGAAACGCCCTTGCTTACCTTTTAATATATCACTCAATGATTTGAGCGCACGTCCACCCTCTGCTTTTACGGCATTAGATTTACGCGAATTGTCAAATAATGAATCTACTGCCTCTTGCAACATCCGCTTCTCATTCCGCAAAATCACCTCCGGTGCCTTGATTTCCAAGAGACGCTTGAGACGATTATTACGAATAATCACACGACGATACAAGTCATTCAAATCCGAACTTGCAAAACGACCACCATCTAAGGGAACTAACGGACGCAATTCCGGCGGAACTACGGGCAAGTATTGAATAACAACCCATTCCGGGCGGTTTTCGATACGTGTTTGTCCATCACGAAGAGCTTCTACAACGCGGAGGCGTTTGAGTGCCTCAGATTTACGTTGCTGTGAAGTCTCGGTAGCTGCCTGATTACGTAGCGCGTAAGACAACTCATCCAATTGTAATCTCGCTAATAAATCTTTGACGGCTTCCGCACCCATTTTGGCGAGGAATTTCTCCGGGTCATCATCCGGGAGCAATTGATTTTCTTTCGGCAATCCTTCGAGGATTTCGAGGTATTCCTCTTCCGTCAGCAAATCCATTTTTTGTACGGTATCTCCCAACATTCCGGATTGGATGACGACGTAACGCTCGTAATAGATGATAGTTTCGAGTTTTTTGGAGGACAAACCGAGTAAGTAACCGATTTTGTTTGGAAGCGATTTGAAGTACCAAATATGCACGACAGGAACAACCAATTTGATGTGTCCCATACGCTCACGACGTACTTTTTTCTCTGTCACTTCGACCCCGCAACGGTCACATACGATGCCTTTGTAGCGAATACGTTTGTATTTACCGCAATAACATTCGTAATCTTTTACAGGTCCGAAGATGCGTTCGCAGAACAGACCATCACGCTCCGGTTTATAAGAACGATAGTTGATGGTTTCCGGCTTCAACACTTCACCATACGAACGCTCCAGAATGTCGTCGGGTGACGACAAGGCGATGGTGATACTGCTGAAATCGCTGTTTACCCGGTTACTAGTGCTTTTTTTAAAAGACATATATTTAAGTTCAAGTGCAAGTTTCAAGTTCAACTCTTGTAACTCTTAGATTTTCTTTATTTTTGTCAATATATTTTTCATATGAAAAAATACATTTTATTTAATTATCAATTTTGACGAGTATATCACCTTTTCCTACTCCTTTGACCCATGTTTTTCTCCTCAGAATTAATGTATCTTCAGTTAGTTTGTCAATTTTATATTTCATGGGTATTATACTATCATTCTTGGCATCGAAAAAAGTGATAACAGAATCTTTACTGACTGAATAGTCACATTCATTTTCATCGCCTAAAATAACTTTATTAGTTATCTTAAATGTGAGCCTTTCACCACTACTGTATGTCCACGTTCCCTCTAAAGGGATGTCGCCATTACAAGCAATGAAAAACAAGCACAGATAATATATAAAATACTTATTCATTATTAATAAGTAGGTGTTAGATCTTTAATTCTCCCCCCTGTGACAACATCAACAAATGGTCTTTCAAGACTGTAGTATTTTCTTGATGAAGTATCAGTACGGCGATTTTTGATTACTGTTCCTCCAGCTCTGACAGCATTCATAAATATGCTACCTGGTGTGTAAGCATCTACATTTTGAGAAGGCACATCTATATATCCATCGTCTGGTGTTAGTATATTAGACCTGCCTCTGAAATTGATATTTTCAGGATTACCAAGATTAACATCATAATTATTCTGCGCCATACATGAAGCAAACCCTGCACAACTATATGCTGTTGGATCCGTGGTAGTTAAACTATATTTAATAGGGTTTATAGTGACTTTTTTATACCATGACCCCTCAAAATAGTCATATTCTTTCAACTTGATTTTTTCATACTCTGTCACATAGTTAGATATATTAGCAATAGCAGACATGTCTTCTTCTGGTCCCGACGAAAACCTAACTACACCATCAGGAGACTGCATATCATCAAGATTTATTTCATAGTTTAGTAATTCTTTTAATGTGCCAACTGGTAGGCTAGCAGTGACCTGTCCCTCAACTGTCCTTGAGGGATCCTGTACCCATTCAACTAAATCATTTGCTCCCTTTTCTCTCGCCTCGAAGATGATATAACCATCTTTCACCAGTTTGCCTTCCACTTCCTTATAGTTCGTTATTGCTATCGCTACATGTCCTTGATTATCACCTGCTCTTGGTGCCCAAGCCAAAATAAACCAGTCTCTACCGTCGGTGTCTATCGCTTGTATAGGCGTGTTGTTTGTAAAATTGTATGGACTTAGTGAAGGGTATTTATCTACAAGTGGATCTATGCTTAACCATCTACTCATTTCTGTATTTGGTAATGTATCTGTTTTAATCACTTGATTATCTCCATTAAAAAAATAATACCTTCCTTCATTTGGAGCAATAGCAATAAGGGTTATTTCAGATTGAATATCAGGATTAGGAACTTTCAACATAAACTGTTGTCGTTCCTGCGGAGTCTTAAGTACTTTTCCTTCATAACCAAATTGAGCATAAGGGTTTTCGTCTTGCGCTTGTAAGTACGTAGTTGCTGCAAGGAACATAACTATTGATAAAAATAAAAATCGTTTCATGGTCATTCATTTTGTTTACGGGCTTTCATTGAGTTTACCCATTCGTTGTAATCTTCGGTGTCAATATCGCTGTCACCAAGTGCTTTAAGTTTGTTTTGTATGGCAAGATACTCATTATGTATCATTTTGAAAAATGCTGAATTATCTATATTCCTATCAACATACATCATGGCTTCGGTGGCAAGTTTATTGGACTTCAGATGATATGCAAGTATATTGGCACTCATATGTTCGAGAGAAAGGTCGGCGCATTTCTCCGTGAAATCATCGTATTCACCATATTTTCGGGCATAGCTAAAGCCCAATTCTGTCAATAAAAAAGCAATGGATTCTTTTTCTGTCAAGGGATTGAAATAAGCACCGCTTTTTACGGAGGCGCGTGTGATACCAAGTTCCGTCATCATTAGTCCGTCAGAAGGTAGTTGTCCACTTGTAAGTTCTACATTCACTGAATTTCCTTCTTCGTCGAGGTGTGTAATCCATAGGTGCGAAGGACCGATTGTAAGATTAGCTTCCACTTTCAAATCTTGTGCTATACATTTATAGAACATCGGCAAGGATAGACAAGTTCCTTTTTTATCGCGTAATGTGCGTGTTACGAATCTATTGGAATAATCTTTTCTACCCAAGAAATCTTCAAAATCATACCCATAAGGCAAACTGTCATTTTCAGGTATTTTTTGGGTCATCAGCATGAATATTGCCCAATTTCCGGCAGTTTTATATTCCTGAATTTGTTTTTTAGCTATCATCCCCTTGCATACATGAGCGAGATTTTTGATACCTTTATCAAATTCTTCATAGCTCATTGTATTGCCATAATAAGCATTTTCGACCGTAAATATTGCCTTTTTGAAGTCAATTGTTTCTTTGCCTTCCAGCATAGCCTCTAAAGTGAGGTAAGCACTTTCATAGGCTGCCTTATCCGCTTTGACAAACGGACAAATTAATATGAATAGAAGTATGGTTATTGGTAGTTTCATGGAAAATTATATAAAGTAAAATGATAATCGGTAATTCGTAATCAGTCGGAAAACCAACCACGAATCACCAGTCACCAAAATCAATCAAATTTCACATCCAAAGCCAATCCACGCAATTCGTGGACGAGTACATTGAAGGACTCAGGAATACCTGCTGTCGGTAGATTATCTCCTTTAACGATGGCTTCGTAGGCTTTTGCACGACCTACGATGTCATCCGATTTAATCGTCAATAACTCTTGTAGGATATTGGATGCGCCAAAGGCTTCCAATGCCCATACCTCCATCTCACCAAAACGCTGACCACCAAATTGTGCTTTACCACCAAGCGGCTGCTGCGTAATGAGCGAGTAAGGTCCGATAGAACGTGCGTGCATTTTATCATCGACCATGTGCGAGAGTTTGAGCATGTAAATGACTCCAACTGTTGCTTCTTGGTGGAATCGGTCACCCGTTTCACCGTCGAATAGGTAGGTAAGACCGTAAGCCGGCAATTCGGCTTTGTCGATATAGCCTTGTACGTCTGCATCCTTCGCACCATCGAAAATCGGTGTAGCGAATTTCATCCCCAATTTCAAGCCAGCCCAACCGAGTACGGTCTCGAATATCTGTCCGAGATTCATACGCGAAGGTACACCCAGTGGGTTGAGGCAAATATCAACCGGCGTACCATCTTCCAAGAATGGCATATCTTCCAAACGGACGATACGCGATACGATACCTTTGTTACCGTGACGCCCGGCGAGTTTGTCCCCTACTTTGAGTTTGCGTTTTTTCGCCATATACACCTTCGCCAACTTCAATACACCAGCCGGAAGGTCGTCACCAATACTGATATTGAACTTCTCACGTTTGTATTTACTAATCTCCTCATTTACCTTGATGGTATAATTGTGAAGCAGGCGTTTGACCAAACTATTTGTGTGGTCGTCATCTGTCCAGTTGGAGTAGTCGATTGAAGTATAATCCAATTCTTTGAGGTTTCTCTGACCGAATTTGATACCCTTCGGCAGTTTCTCCTCATTATAAATACTACGCAATCCGGCAGATGTTTTGCCTTTGAGCAGCGTCAATAATTTATCTACCAAAATCGTTTTGAGTTCGTCCAACGCGCGATTGTGTTGGTCGTCCAATTTTGCTAAATCTTCTTTTTCCTGCTGCTTCTTCGCTTTATCTTTCTTTGCCCGCGCAAATAATTGTTTGTCGATGATGATACCTTTGGCAGAAGGTGGTGCTTTCATCGAAGCATCTTTTACATCGCCTGCTTTATCACCGAAAATCGCACGGAGGAGTTTTTCTTCCGGTGTCGGGTCAGATTCGCCTTTCGGTGTAATCTTACCGATGATAATATCGCCTTCTTTTACCCATGCACCTACGCGAATGATACCATTTTCGTCTAAATCTTTCGTTGCTTCCTCACTGACGTTTGGTATATCATTCGTCAATTCTTCTTCACCTAATTTGGTATCACGCACTTCCATTTCAAATTCTTCGATATGAAGTGAAGTGAAAATGTCTTCGCGCACCACACGCTCCGAAATCACGATGGCATCCTCGAAGTTGTAACCTTTCCAGGGCATAAATGCCACTTGGAGGTTTTGACCGAGTGCCAACTCACCGCCTTGTGTCGCAAAACCTTCACAGAGAATCATACCTTTATCCACTCTATCGCCTTTACGAACGATAGGTTTTAGGTTGATACAAGTTCCCTGATTGGTACGTTTGAATTTTGTGAGTTTGTATGTTTTCAAATTGTCATCAAAACTTACTAATTGGTCTTCATCGTTGCGGTCGTAGCGAATGACAATTTCCGTAGCATCTACGTACTCGACTTCACCGCTGCCCTCGGCATTGATGAGCATACGCGAATCCCGCGCAACTTTGCCCTCTAATCCCGTACCGATAATCGGCGAAACAGGTTTAATCAAAGGCACTGCCTGACGCTGCATGTTCGAGCCCATGAGTGCGCGGTTGGCATCATTGTGAGAGAGGAACGGAATCAAGGACGCCGATACTCCTACAATTTGATTAGGTGCTACGTCGATAAATTCGATTTGGTCTTCCGTTGGGTCATGTACCGGGAAGTCACCGTGATTACGGCATTTTACCCTATCATTGATGAACTCTCCTTTTTGTGTAACAAATTTTGTAGATTGGGCAATGGTCTTCATATCTTCTTCCTCTGCGGAGAGATATTGCCAACCCTTCATATCTACTTTACCCTTTTTGACGGGGCGGTATGGTGTTTCGAGGAAGCCCATTTTATTGACCTTCGCATGTACACACAAGGTAGAAATCAAACCAATGTTTGGTCCCTCCGGCGTTTCAATCGTACACAGACGACCATAGTGAGAGTAGTGAACATCACGTACCTCAAATCCCGCACGTTCGCGCGAGAGACCACCGGGTCCGAGTGCAGAGATACGACGTTTGTGCGTAATCTCGGAAAGCGGATTGGTTTGGTCAAGGAATTGTGATAACTGACTCGTTCCGAAGAATGAATTGATAACGGAAGAAAGGGTACGCGCATTAATCAAATCAACGGGCGTAAAGACCTCATTGTCACGTACATTCATACGCTCACGGATGGTACGCGCCATACGTGCCAAGCCAACACCAAATTGTGCATAAAGCTGCTCACCAACAGTACGTACACGACGATTACTCAAGTGGTCAATATCGTCGATTTCCGCTTTTTGGTTCATCAAACGCACCAAGTATTTGACGATGGCAATGATGTCCTCTTTGGTGAGGGTCTTCGTGCCTCTGTCAATGTCTTGCTTGAGTTTACGATTGATTTTGTAGCGTCCAACATCCCCCAAATCATAACGCTTGTCAGAGAAGAACAACTTGTCGATAATACCGCGAGCTGTTTCTTCATCCGGCGGGTCTGTACCTCTCAATTGACGGTAGATGTGCTGTACCGCCTCCAATTCTGAGTTGGATGTATCTTTTTGAAGGGTGTTATATATGATAGAATAATCTTCTTCGATGTCTTCACGCTGAAGGATAATAGACTCTACATCTGTTTCGAGTATGCGGTCAATATTTTCTTCATCCAAAATCACATCTCTTTCGAGAATGACCTCATTACGTTCAATGGTAACAACTTCGCCTGTATCTTCATCTACAAAATCCTCTGTCCAACTACGCAGGATACGTGCGGCGAGTTTGCGTCCGATATGCTTTTTGAGGGCTTTCTGCGTTACTTTTACTTCGTCCGCCAGTTCAAAAATATCCAAAATGGTCTTATCGGAATCAAAACCGATAGCGCGAAGAAGTGTAGTAACGGGAAATTTCTTTTTACGGTCAATGTAAGCATACATCACCGTATTGATATCGGTAGCAAATTCCATCCAAGCCCCTTTGAATGGAATGACTCTTGCGGAATAAATTTTCGTACCATTCGGGTGCAAACTCTGTCCGAAGAATACGCCCGGTGAACGGTGCAACTGCGTGACAATGATACGCTCCGAACCGTTGACAACAAACGTTCCTTTCGGTGTCATGTATGGAATGTTACCGAGAAAAACATCTTGTACAACTTGCTCAAAATCAACGTGTTCTTCGTCGTTGCAGGAAAGTTTGAGCTTGGCTTTTAGTGGTACATTATAGGTGAGTCCGCGTTGAGAACATTCTTCGATAGAATATCTTGGCGGGTCAATGAAGTAATCCAAGAACTCCAATTCAAAGATGTTTCGCGCATCTGAGATAGGAAAGTTCTCTTGAAACACTTTGTACAAGCCCTCATTACTTCTGTTCTCGGGGGTCGTTTCGAGTTGGAAGAATTCTTGGAATGATTTAACTTGAATTTCGAGAAAATCAGGATACCTGTCGTCGTGCTTGATTTTACCGAAACTAATGCGTTCTGCTACCTTAGTCATGTAATGATGTTTAGCCAAAAATGGATGAGATTTTTTTGATTGTGTGATTGCTTCATGGTTTCATTGTTATATTGTTTCATTTTTAATTCTCATTAATGATGAAACAATTGAAGCATATTATAACAATGAAGCAATTGAACAATGAAACAATTAACCGAACTTTTCCGGTGTTTTTTAGAGTTTTAGAGTGCTGCTTTAATATACGGGAATAGGCTTAACCGATTTTTCGATTAAGCCCATACCCCTTTCAAGTAATTTTGAATCAATGAATTGTGAATATTGAATTATTCTATTTTATTTATTCAAATTTACTTGCACTATCTTGCTTACTTGATTTCTACCTCAGCACCAACTGCTTCGAGTGCAGCTTTGATAGATTCTGCTTCGTCTTTCGGTACACCTTCTTTTACATTACCCGGTGCTGCGTCAACGATTGCTTTAGCTTCTTTCAAACCTAAGCCAAGTAAGTTTTTAACTTCTTTTACAACTTTGAGTTTTGCTGCACCTGCTGATTTCAATACGACATCGAATTCAGTTTTCTCAGCAGCACCACCGTCACCGCCTCCCCCACCGGGAGCAGCAACTGCTACTGCCGCAGCAGCCGGCTCAATACCGTAAGTTTCTTTTAATACGTCTGCCAAGTCCTTTACCTCTTTAACGGTAAGGCTGACTAATTGTTCAGCTAATGCGCTTACATCTGCCATGATGATAATTTTTGAAAACGAACAACTTAACGGTAGATAGTGGACGGTCAACGATGGACGGTACACATTCACTACCAACGAATTATTCGTTTGTATTTTTTTTATTTAATAATTTTAGAAAACATCATTCAGCGATATATGAAGTCCGTAACAACACCAAGTATTTCCAAACGCGTTTTCTATATTATAAAGTCGCTACCCTAAATAAGTTTAAGTTTAAGTTTAAGTCTAAGTTTAAATGGAAGTCTAAACCTAAATTAAAGCTGAAACTCTGAACACCTACCTTTGTAGCGTGGAAGCCGGATTAAGTTAAAGTTTAAGTCGAAGATTAAGTTTAAAAATTAAATCTATATTTAAACTTAATCTTATACTTCTTACGCTTGTTCTCCTCTCTCTTCAAGTGCTTTGAGCAAGCCTGAAATGGTGTTGCCACCTGATTGAAGCGAACCAAGAACATTTTTGATAGGTGATTCCAATAATAGGATAACGTCACCAATCAATTCATTCTTAGATTTGAGGTTGCTCAATGACTCAACCTGGTCGTCACCTAAGAAAATGTCAGTGTCTATATATGCTGCTTTGAGTACGGGCT
Source organism: uncultured Saprospiraceae bacterium (assembly GCA_937930625.1). Taxonomy (GTDB): domain Bacteria; phylum Bacteroidota; class Bacteroidia; order Chitinophagales; family Saprospiraceae; genus JAHDEO01. The sequence goes on from CALHBW010000424.1 coordinate 22,023, forward strand.
TTTCGTGGCTTTTGCGAAATTCTTTGATAATTTTCGCAGGTGCATTGGATACTTCCGAAAACATGATAGCCGTCGGTCCTTTGAGCGCGTCGTACAAATCGGTATATGCCGTATCGTTGACTTGCTCTAATGCTTTACGCACGAGGGTGTTTTTCAACACCTTTACCTCGATATTTTTCTCAAAGCACTTTCTACGCAAGTTATTGATTTGCTCAACTGTTAATGTCGAGTAATCGGTTACATAGAAGTATTGTGAGTTACTGAATTTATCTTTGAGTGCCTCTACCGTAGCGATTTTTTCCTGTGTCATCTTAATTGATTTTTGATTTTTGATTTAGTGATTTTTGATTGTATCAATCTAAAATCTGAAATCTAAAATCATTAATTACTTGATAGATTTAGCGTCAATCGGAATACCGGGGCTCATGGTAGAAGCTACTGTGAGCGACTTTACATAAGTACCTTTGGCGGTAGAAGGTTTCATTTTGATGAGCGTCGAAATTAACTCATTGGCATTTTCTGCCAACTTGTTCGGTTCGAATGAAACACGTCCGATAGAATTGTGAATGATACCGAATTTATCGACACGGAAGGCGATTTTACCGCCTTTTACGTCGGCGACTGCTGCGCCAACATTTGGTGTGACTGTTCCGGTTTTCGGATTAGGCATGAGTCCTCGTGGTCCGAGTACACGCCCCAATCGTCCGATTTTTGCCATGACATTAGGTGAGGCAACGACTACGTCGAAATCTGTCCAACCGCCCTGAACCTTTTGAATAAGGTCATCCAATCCGACGAAGTCTGCGCCTGCGGCGGTTGCTTCGTCTTCTTTGTCAGGTGTACAGAATACCAAAACGCGTTTGGTTTTACCCGTACCGTGTGGTAGGGATACTGTACCTCTGAGGGCTTGGTCAGCTTTACGTGGGTCAATGCCTAAGTGCATGTGGACATCAACCGACGCATCGAATTTCGCAGTATTCACTTGTTTTACAAGTGCCATTGCTTCCTCTAATGTGTATAGCTTACCGGCTTCGATTTTCTCATTTGCAGCTTTACGCTTTTTAGAAACTTTTGCCATAATTTATACGTTGGACGGTGAACGATAGACTGCTGACGATGAACGACAAACGGCTAACGATTTTCCGTCTTTTTTATTGAAAACAATACTGAAAGAGGTGATTCAATATTGAAAAATTAATTTTTATTATTTACGGATTTGTTAAGTCGTGATTTATGCAAAACGAATCACTAATTAACGAATCACTATTCCGCTTCTGCGGTTGCCCAGGGTGCATCTCCTGTGACATTGAGTCCCATGCTTCGCGCTGTACCTGCTACCATTTTCATAGCAGATTCGATAGTGAATGCATTAAGGTCGGGCATCTTGTCTTCGGCAATAGCTTTGACTTGATCCCAATTGACACTGCCTACTTTATCACGGTTGGGTACTGCCGAACCACTTTTGAGTTTGGCTGCTTCCAATAACTGAACTGCCGCAGGTGGCGTCTTGATGATATAGGTAAAGGATTTATCCTTAAATACTGTAATCGTAACAGGTAATACTTTGCCCATACGGTCTTGGGTGTCAGCATTGAATCTTTTACAAAACTCCATGATGTTAACCCCTTTCGCACCAAGTGCGGGACCTACCGGTGGTGCAGGGTTTGCCTGCCCTCCTTTAACCTGTAATTTGATAAATCCTGATACTTCTTTTGCCATTTTTATAATTTTGAATGAGTGAATGAGTGAATTTTGAATGAGTGAATTATCAATGCTACAATGCTGAAATGCGTTAATGCGACAATGAATAAATCTCTCGTCATTCTAAATTTTATCATTCATTCATAAAAATCTTTCAATATAAAAAACGAACACGTCGAAAGAATAAATTCACTCATTCGGAATTCACTCATTCACTATATTGGTTTTTATGTTTGTTTTTCAACTTGCATGAAGTTTAGCTCGACTTCTGTACCGCGTCCGAATATTTTTACAATTACTTTTAGTTTTTTCTTTTCTTCGTTGATTTCTTGGATAGTTCCGATGAAGTCGTTGAATGCCCCGTCGATAATCTTTACAGATTCGCCTACGATGAATGGTTCGCTCAATGATTCGCCTTCTTCTTGCGATTCGTCCACCTTACCTAATATACGGTTGGCTTCGGAGGGCTGCATGGGAATTGGATTGGATTTGCCCAAAAAGTGGATCACGTTGGTAATACCCGATATGGCTTGTACCATTTCGCCGCTAAATTTGCCTTCAACAGCTTCGACCAAAATGTAACCGGGTAGTATGTTTCGCGCCTGAATGACTTTTTTTCCGTTGCGAATTTTATAGACTTTCTCGGTGGGAATGAGTACCTGAGTAACAACATCTTCCCAATTGGAACGTGAAATTTCCAAATCAATGCGCTCTTTGAGTTTATTTTCTTTGCCACTAATAACTCTCAAACAGTACCACCTTTTATCTCCGTATGCCATATTGATTATGTACCGTAAATGAGTGTTTTGAGGATAACACTTGAAATGTTATCCATAACAAAAATGATGAGTGCTATGATGACAGATGCTACAAGTACGAGTACTGTATTACTCTGCAAGTCGGACCAAGTGGACCAAGTTACTTTGTTCGCCAACTCATTGTAGCTGTCTTTAATGTATGAAATTACACTTTCCATGTGTTTGTAGTTTATTGAGTTTATTGGTTTATTAAGTTTATTGAGTTTATTGAGTTTATTAGTTTATCAAGTTCTTGAGTACGTCATTTCACTACGCGAAATTTTAATATTCTTGAACTTTATAAATCTTATAAACTTAATGAACTCAATAAACTCAATGAACTAATAAACAACTCTGCACGGGCAGTAGGACTTGAACCCACAGCCTACGGTTTTGGAGACCGTCGCTCTACCAGTTGAGCTATGCCCGTAATTAATGAGAATCCCAACACCGACACTGTCGGTATGAGATGAATGTCGAATAAGGTAACGAATTTAATGAGTAAATCGCTTCCTCTAATCGTTTTCAATATACCATTCTCATTAAGATGCTTGAAGCCCGCGACACATTCGCCGCGAGCTACAAGTTTTTATTTCAAAATAAGTTGTACAGAAAACTGTACCTGAACTTACTCTTATTCAATAATCTCAGTCACCTGACCTGCACCTACGGTGCGTCCACCTTCACGAATCGCGAAACGAAGACCTTTTTCCATAGCGATTTTAGTAATCAAGTGTACTTCCAAAGATACATTGTCGCCGGGCATTACCATCTCAACGCCATCCGGCAATTTGATGTCACCTGTAACGTCAGTTGTACGGAAGTAGAATTGCGGACGGTATCCGTTGAAGAATGGTTTGTGACGACCACCTTCATCCTTACCAAGTACATATACCTCACACTTGAACTTTGTGTGTGGATTAACTGAACCCGGTTTGCAGATTACCATACCGCGTTTGATAGCAGTTTTTTCAATACCACGAAGCAATAATCCTGCGTTGTCACCGGCTTCACCTCTGTCGAGGATTTTGCGGAACATCTCTACACCTGTGATAACTGATTTGAGTGGCTCGTCCATGAAGCCGATAATCTCCACAGGATCACCTGTGTTGATGATACCACGCTCAATACGACCTGTAGCTACTGTACCACGACCTGTGATAGAGAATACATCCTCAATTGGCATCAAGAATGGCTTGTCAATATCACGCGGAGGAAGTGGAATGTCTTTGTCCACAGCTTCCATGAGTGCTTTGACTTGCTCTACTGCACCTGCATCACCTTCAAGAGCTTTGAGTGCTGAACCTGCAATGACGCTGATGTTGTCACCGTCAAATTGATAGCTGCTCAATAGTTCACGAACCTCCATTTCCACGAGTTCAAGCATTTCTTCGTCATCAACGAGATCTACTTTGTTCATGAAAACAACAATCTGTGGTACACCTACCTGACGTGCAAGTAAGATGTGCTCACGAGTTTGTGGCATAGGACCGTCGGTAGCCGCACATACGAGGATAGCACCGTCCATTTGAGCAGCACCCGTTACCATGTTTTTGACATAATCGGCGTGACCCGGACAGTCAACGTGTGCATAGTGACGAGCAGCGGTTTCATATTCTACGTGTGCCGTATTAATGGTGATACCACGCTCTTTTTCTTCAGGAGCAGAGTCAATGCTGTCGTAATCCATTTTTGCGCTACCTGTCATTTCAGCTAATACTGAAGTAATCGCAGCAGTCAAAGTGGTTTTACCATGGTCAACGTGACCGATAGTACCGATATTTACGTGGGGCTTATCCCTGTTAAAAGTTTCCTTAGCCATCGGTTTGTGAAATTTTTATTGATGTGAAAATTTTATTAAAAAATGATTGCTTTACTGTTTCATTGTTCGATTGTTTCATTGTTGTATGGTTCGATTGTTTCATTGTTTTTATTTTTTGCACCGCAAAAAATTATTGGAAGTAACAATGAAGCCATATAACCATGAAACAATACAGCTATGAAACAATGAAAACTTCGAGCCAATGAAGGGAATTGAACCCCCGACCCCTTCCTTACCATGGAAGTGCTCTACCCCTGAGCTACATTGGCACAGACGTAATGAGTGAATGAGTGAATTTTGAATGAGTGATAGTCAATGAGTGAATGAGTGAATTTTGAATGAGTGAATAATTCAATTGATACATTAAAATTATTCACTCATTCACTCATTTAAAAACTCACTCATTGGTGATTTACTCATTCAGTCATTCAAAATTCACTCATTGGTCAAAGAGCGGAAGACGAGACTCGAACCCGCGACATTCAGCTTGGAAGGCTGATGCTCTACCAACTGAGCTACTTCCGCTTATTTAAGTTCAAGTGCAAGTTCAAGAATCAAGTTCAAAAGAGTTTTTGCCTTCGGCAAAAAGTAAATTGAGCTTGTACTTGTTTCTTGAACTTGTACTTTAAATATGGTGGGGGTGATAGGATTCGAACCTATTCAGTCAAAGACACCAGATTTACAGTCTGGCCCGGCTCTCCAACTCCGGCGCACCCCCGTTGTTAGTGAGTAGTTAATTAGTTGAGTGATTAGTATGTTTTTTTATTTTTCAAATATTAATTGAAAACAAAATTAACTTGTTCGTTATTAATATTTTATAGTATAAAAAATGTGCATACTATGACTCATTAGCCAATTAACAATTTCATTTTATCTAAAAAAAAAGTCGAACTTTTTCGACATTTTTCTATTTTCATCTATCCTACCGGAATGTCTATGAAAAATAGATGAAAAATGGAGCCGATGGAGGGATTCGAACCCCCGACCCGCTGATTACAAATCAGCTGCTCTGGCCAACTGAGCTACATCGGCAAAATTTAGTTGTTTTTGTAAGTTTTTAACCAAATTATCTTCTATAATCTGACCCTTTTTTCAAAGTGCTTGCAAATTTACGAACTTTTCTGAAAATGAAAAGCGTTTGATTCACTTTTTTTCATTTTTTTTCAACTTTTTTTCTTTCTGTGGTCAATATCCCCGATTCGTTGATTTGTGATTTGTTTTATAAGCCATATAATTATTATGTCGTATGCTTGAAATTCCAAAAAATATCTCAAAGAATTGAGTTAGATTGGAATTTGGTTTTTTATGTTCTTTTGAATGTTGGGTGGTGTTCGATTAAAGTATGGAATAGTCGGCAGACGAAGGATTTTATAAAAATTGGTGGTTTTATCACTCAGATACGTTCTATTTACAACTGAATTCGTCTGACGACACCAGAATTTACTCAACCATACTTTAGTCGAACACTACCAAAATTGTAGGACGCGAGTGAACGCGAGGTGTTTCTATTTTATTGGTTTTTAAATTTTTAAACAATAAAAAAAACGAAAATATATTGTACACGTATTACAAGCACTCTTATAACTCAATGTCTTCGCCAAATTGAGAATTGAGAATGTATAATTGATAACTAATTTTATTTTATAATTTGTAATTATTTAATTTTAAGTTTTTTATGAAATAAAAAATAAATAAATTATCAACTCTCAATTATCAATTTTCAATT
>CALHBW010000425.1 GCA_937930625.1 uncultured Saprospiraceae bacterium
CACGCAGAGTACGCAGAGGTCGCAGAGGTTTTATAGTATTTCTCCGCGAACTCTGCGTTCTCTGCGTGAAATAATAAGGTTATTCAAGTTTAACTCTTTCAGAGTTATGAGGTTGTTTTTCATATTTAATTGCCCCTAATACTTTACGCACTCATGTCAAATTATTGCACGCAGAGTACGCAGAGTACGCAGAGTACGCAGAGTACGCAGAGTACGCGGAGAAACAATATAAATCTCTGCGACCTCTGCGTTCTCCGCGTGATTTAAAGTTTAATTAATATGAATATGAATAAAAATCATACATTATTTGTTGATAATTAATACTAATTTGAACTCGAAAAAATTTAACAGAAATGACAGTTTTACATTTCAAAAAAAGTGTCAACTACTTCTATTATTTGGATGAACTTGTCCCTTTTGGGCAAATTGCATTAAGGGCTATATGCTTGAGATTGTGTCTATCTGTTATCAAACAAATAAATGCTTTTTTTAATATCACTAAATCTGCCTAAAAGCAGATTTAACTTTGAAGTAATTTAAATTTTTAAATCACTTCGTTTTTTTACATTTTGGACTTTGGACAGAGGAAATTAGGGAATTTGGAAATTCGGTAAAACCCTTTATTTTAGAATTTTATAAAAAATAATTATTTACATATTTTGTTTTAATAATAAAAATAAAATAATTGATAATCAATACTTTATAAAATTAAACCTAATTTCCCAGTTCCCTAATTCCCATTCTGTCCAAAGTCCAATTACATTAAACTATGAAAATAAAGACCTACTTTGCATGTACATTAGTACTTACCCTATTTTTTTATTCGACAATAATTGCCCAAGATTGTGATAGTCTGACACAAGTTAGTATAGAACTTATCACAGACGATTATGGAGAAGAAACCACTTGGGAATTAACCAATATCAATGGTCTTGTTCTTTTCTCCGGAGGTCCCTACGAAAGCAATACGACTATCAGCGAATCATGGTGTGTCGGCAATGGCTGTTACACTTGGACAATCCTCGATAGTTATGGAGATGGGATTTGTTGCTATTTTGGCGAGGGTTCCTACACCATTAATAATGATACAGAAGGAATGGTAATTGGAACAGGCGGAGCATTTGCAGACATGGCAACGGTTGAATTCTGCATTACAGGCGGTGCTTGTGTCGGAGGAGACAATGACGATGACGAAGTATGCGCTGATGTAGATTGCGATGACAACGATGCTGAGGTCGGCATTCTGTTCGGCTTACCCTGTGACGATGGTGATCCCGAGACAGTTAATGATGCTTATGATAGCAACTGCAACTGTACCGGAAAACAGGAATTACCCTGTGTAAATGGCAGTGCAGGCGGCTATCCTTGTGATAATATTGACCTTGTGAGCTTTATGTCTCTTGCGGAGATGGGGTGCATCGAAGCCAATGATATATGGGGTTGGACTGACCCACAAACCGGCAAAGAATATGCTGTATTTGGATGTAATGACCGAACGACCTTTATTGACATTAGTATGCCCGTTGCTCCGGTGCTGATTGGTTCGTTATTGACGCATACTACTCCGTCGCTTTGGCGGGATATGAAAGTCCATGCCGACCATGCTTTTATTGTGAGTGAAGCATCCGGACATGGTATGCAAGTATTTGATTTGAATCAATTGCGAGATGTTACCAATCCGCCTGTGGTTTTTGATGCCACTGCTCACTTAGAGGATTTAGGCAATGGAATTAATTTGAGTAATTCTCATAATATCGTTATCAATGAAGGTTCTGGTTTCGCTTATACTGTAGGTAGCAATACGTGTTCAGGTGGATTAACTTCTATCGACATCAGCGATCCGGCTAATCCGGTTTTTACAGGTTGTTTTTCCTCTGATGGTTATACGCATGATGCACAATGTGTCAATTATATCGGACCTGACGGCGATCATACCGGCAAAGAAATCTGTTTCAATTCTAATGAAAATACTTTGACGATAGTGGATGTTGTGGATAAAACAGATATGACGCTAATCTCAAGAACAGGCTATGACGGACAAGGATACTCTCACCAAGGCTGGCTGACAGATAATCAGGAGTATTTCTTGATGAATGATGAATTGGATGAACTATTTAGCGGAAACAACACCCGGACACACATTTGGAATGTACAAGATTTGGATAATCCGGTTTATATAGGATTCTATGAAGCTGCGGTTGGTTCCATTGACCATAATTTATACATTCAAGGCAACCTCGCTTATTTGACTAACTATCGTAGCGGATTGCGTATATTGGATATTAGCGATATTGAAAATGCTAATTTGGAAGAAGTTGCCTATTTTGATACTTATCCTGCGGATGATGGGGCACAATTTAATGCGACATGGAGTAATTATCCTTATTTTGAAAGCGGTAATATTATCGTTAGTGATATAGAGCAGGGTTTATTTATACTCAAATATAATTCGACGATTGGTGAGCCGGAAGCCGGATTTACGGTTTCCCCGCCTTCTATTTGCATTGGCGAATCGGTTACTATAACCAATAATAGCGCAGACGGCGAATCATATACTTGGTCAGCGCCGGGGGCAATGCCCGAAATGAGTACGGATGAGAACCCAACATTCAGCTTTCCAACGGCAGGTACTTACACGATTACGCTCACAACCTCCAATGCAATCGGTAGCAGTATGGCAGAGCGAGAAGTTGTAGTTTATGACCTTCCTGTCGTACTCGAAATTACAGGTGAGGAATTTCCGGTTAATGGTTCTGTTGAAACCTATGCCGTGCCGTTCAATCAGGGTTCTGCTTACACTTGGTTTATTGCAGGTGGTACACAAGTATCCGGGGGAAATACCAATACCATCGAAGTCATATGGAGCGACCCGACGAATATGGCATATCTTTGCGTGACAGAGACAAGTGTCAATGGCTGTCAAAGTGCAGATGACCTTTGTTATGATGTGCTTACAGTCGTTAGTGTAGAAGATATTGCGCTCGAAAAAGGCTTGAGTATCTTCCCAAATCCGACGGATGGTTTGCTCTACATAGAGTCAAACGAAATACCGGATAATATTGAAGTATTTGATGTGATAGGTCAGCGTATTGATGTTGATTATCAGAATAATACGGTGGATATGTCGAAGCAGGTGGCAGGGGTTTATTTCTTGCGTGTCACCTATGAAGAGGGTAGTGCGACGAGGCGCATCGTAGTGGAGTAAAGTCTAATTTATAGTGTAAAAAGGCTCACTTTCCCGTGGAGAGTGAGCCTTTTTATTAAAATGATGTTCTATTTGACAATGTCTTCGCCAAATTTTGAATTATGAATGACAAATTAATTTAAAATTTACTTTGTTTTTTACTGATAATTATTAATTAATAAATTAAACATTTTTCATCATTCAAAATTGGCGAAGACATTAATTTGACTAAGGTTATTTTTTGTATTCAAAAACTTACACCTGTAAATTTATCTTTGGATAATCATTTTCTGACTGGCAATACTTTTTCCATTTACCATAATTGCATAGCCATACGTTCCGTTGGGTAGCCCGCTTGCATCGAATTCTATCGAACCTTTTCCTGCGATACTATAAGTGGCAATTTGTCGGCTATTTAAATCATAGACCATCAAAGAAGCGATTCCAAGATTATCAGGTAATTCGTATTGTATGGTTGTGCGGTCGCTGAATGGGTTGGGCGCGTTTTGGCGCAACATGACTCCCGCGATATTGATGTCTTGATTAGATGGCAAAATGTTGCCTTGAATATCCTCGCCATTGGCGAGTAATGCCTCTAAGCGTTCCATTCTTGATTGAAGGTCAATGATTTGCTCTTGTTGTTGTATCATTTGCTCTTGTTGCTCGTCAATTAGTGTTTCCTTCTCGTCAATGACATCTTGTTGCTCTTTGATAGCTTCTACAAGGACAGGAATGAGACCATCATAGTTGACTGCATAGTAACCTTCACTGTCTTTTTGTACCAATTCAGGAAAAACTTCTTCAAGGTCTTGGGCAATGAAACCCAAATGACTGCCACGCTTCAATTGGCTGAAATCAATGCCATTAATGGTTTTCTTCTGAAATCCATAGCTTACACCATCCAATGCGTTGATTTTGTCTAAAGCACTAGCAATGGGTTTGATGTTTTCTTTGTAACGCTTATCTGACGATACCCAGCTAGTCGTTGCAAAAGCAGAACCTCCAACACATAATTTGTAGATAGGGTCAGGGGCTATACCTAAGCCGGCATTGCCGCTACTGGCGATAGAGAAAACGGTTTGTGTAGGACCACCTGCACCAATGACATCAAAATCCAGACTGGCACCGGAGAAGCCAATGATATTGTGTCCACCGCTTTTGGAACCAGTAATAAGAGTAGAACCATAACCCTGAGTGAGCAAACCATAGATATTACTCACAGGAGAATCTCCCAAAGATGCCCATCTATCGCTACCAGCGAAACCGCCAAAGGTACCTGCCTGTCTTTGTGAAAAGCGACCATTGACATACAGTTCTATCTGGTCATTGGGAATGGCCGGAACATCTCCGTTTACACCTACCTGTCCGTTGAAGGTGAGGATGTCGTCAGAAAAATCTCCTTCTATGAGTGGATTGGCAGTGGAAGAGTTGTCTATGTATAGCTTATTACTACCCGCTTCATTATAACCTGCTGCGTAACCAATAAATACATTACGAGTTCCTGTAGCGTTATAACCTGCACGATAGCCTAACATGGTGTTATCTTCTCCCGTGACAACATCATAACCTGATTGATAACCGATAAAGGTATTTCTATCACCCGTTGTATTGAACCTGCCTGCAGCTTGTCCGATAAAGGTATTGCTACCTCCTGTGGTATTG
>CALHBW010000426.1 GCA_937930625.1 uncultured Saprospiraceae bacterium
GTTAATTTATTCTGGTAATCATCTAATTATCATTTTTCATTTATTTTTGGTAGTGCTATAAATGTAATGCTCAAACTTGCCTTGCATTTTCAAAATGCAAGGCAAGTTGCCATGAATTAGCATTACATCTAAAGGACTACCCCATTTTTTATAAATTAAAAATAACTAAACCTGATGCCAATCCGATAATTATCAGAATAAAGTCCATAACTAACTAATAATCAGTTAATTAGCAACTAACCCTAACTTGAGGAACAATGATAAGGGAAGAGGAAGGAAATAAACTTTTGGGTGACTTTTTAGCAATGAAGTAGATGAAGTTATAATTGACTCCAAAAGCAAATTTCAAAAATGTTCTAAATTATTAATCTATCAAAACTTAAAATTTGTTAATCATGAAAAAAATGAAATTTCTTCTTTTGCCCTGCTTAATTATTTCGCTCATTAGTAGCGGGTGTGCTGTTGGTGTTTACACAGGATTTGCTTATGAAAGAAATCCTAATGGTTCTCTTGGCGCACAAATACCCGGTGTTGAAGTAGTTTTTACCAGTGAAGATAACAGCAAAGTAAGCACTATTGTCACGGATAGTATTGGACAATATAGAATTTTGTTACCGGCACAGAGATACTATGTTGAAGCTACTCATCCTGACTTTGAACCTTATAGTACTGCTCCCGGTTTTTTTATTGTTGAGGCAGGAAAGACTTTGACAGGAAATATTATTCTGGAGCAATAAATAATTTTTGTAACGTATTTAAAAACCAGTAGATTTAGATAGAATAGAAAAATGTACTGACGTGCTGACGTATTGATGTGTTCGTGCTTACGTCAGCACATCAGCACGTCAACACGTCAGTACGTTAAATTATTTCTTCAAAATTTTCTCTGTGAATGTCTCTTCACCAATCGTTACACGCAATACATACGTACCACGCGCCAAGTCACCGACATTAATACTTGTGAATATGTCAGGTACTGTGATGGCAGCATCACTGACTTTTCTGCCGAGTGCATCGTATATTTCAATTTGCACATCACCGTCGATAATATCATTGAATGCGATATTGATTTGGTCGGTAAATGGATTGGGATAAACGCGATAAACACCGACTTCTTCGAGATTGCGACGCAGTACAATAATATCCGAATAGAATGTGCCGCCATCCAAATCAGTCGCTTTTACACGGAGGTAATAAAGCGGACGTCGTTGGTCGCTATATTCATTGGAATAGGCGACTTGGTCGATAGAAAATCCGGCTGCATCGAAACGCTCGCTTTCATTAAATTTGAGCCAATCCCGTCCGTTGATAGAATATTCGACTTCAAAGAAATCACTGCGGTATTCGGGCTGTGTTTTCCAATTGAGGGCAAGCTCTGTGGTGCTTGGGAAATTACCTGAAAATTCGGTAATAATTGTACGCAATTCACCTTCTTGCTTGAGGGCATTGATTTCTACATCATCAAGGGCAAGTCCGGCAGCTGTACCCATTCCATTGGTGCGGAATACAAATCTGAATGCGACTTCATTACCTGCTAAATCGGTGATATTTGTTTTGAATCGCTTGAAATTATTACCCGAAGTACTTCCTGTAAAGTATTGACTGCCAGAGGGAAAAACGGTTTCGCCACCGCTATTGGTGTTATCGAAATTATACCAATTATCACCGCGTTCGCCAAGTACTTGCCAGTCTCTGCCGCCATTGGTCGAATACTCTACACGGAAGCCGTCAAAACCTTGCTGAATATCGTAACGCGCCCAAAAACTAAATTCGTAAATACCTGCTTCGGTCATATCGTATTTAGGCGTGTAGAGCATAGCCTCCGTATTATTTTCGTAGAATGGCTCATCCAAACCTACTACCCAAGCATTTTGTCCGCTATGCGTACCACTCTTATTTGGCATGACAGAATTACCGCGTTCAAAGGCAGTTCCCGAAACATTAAATGCACCAAAATCCGTATTAGCTGCATCTTCAAAATCGCCTGTGAAATCAGTGCCGCCTGTAACGGATGCGGTTTCTTTTTCGGGCAAAATTTTAATCGCTCCACTTTCTGTTTGATTACCTTCGATAGTCAGATTGACATTATAAGTGCCGAAGCTGTTGTAAGTGTGTTCGGGGTCGCGCACATTGGCTGTTCCGCCATCACCAAATTCCCACAACCAAGTACTCGGATTCACAGAATAATCTACAAAATCAACGGGTGTGCCTTCGTAGCCAATTTGAGGAATGTTCATACGAACTAAGGGTTCAGCCAAGCCATCAGTCGTCCAAAGTCCGCGCCCATGTGTACCTACGGCGATGAATTTGTCGCTTTGTCTGACTTGCAACATATCACAACGAACATTCGGCAGACCATTCGTTTGTGGCATCCAAACGGTATTATCGCCATCCAGATTGTCGGTAGCCCAGACGCCTGCTTCGGTAGCGATAAAGGCTTGGTCGGCATTATCAGGATTGAAAACTACCCAACGTACAGGCATGTCGGGCAAATCACCTTCTACGCTTTCCCAAGTTTGTCCGCCGTCTTTGCTTTCCAAAATACTCTCTACGCCATAATTAGATTGTGTAACGAGTACGTGGTCTTCATTGCCGCGTTCTACTTCGATACAAGAGATAGAGCCTCCGGCTTGTAGCGTGATAAATTCGCCTTCGACTTCTAATCCTTCGTGTGCATCATCAATGATAACATAAGCAGAACCACCTGTACCCCAGTAAATGCGATTGTCAATATTTGGTGAAACAGCAATATGGCGTGCACCACTAAAGGTGCTTGTTATGTTAACAGTGTCCCCTCGTGGTTGTGTAATGTCCCAACGATAATATTGCCCTGAACCTACTCTTGTTGATACATACAAAATATTGGCATCACTATCATATTGAGAAATTGCAACAAAATCGCCAGTTGCAGCTATACCGCCTGCACTAAAACTCTGTCCGCCGTCATTAGAGAGGGCATAATTTCCGAATTGCAAAGAAACTAATTGAAATTGCGGTTCATTTTGGTCAATGTGGCAATACATACCGTCACCACCAAGTACAGCGCGAGTACGGTCAATTTCGTAGCTGTCAAATTGAATACTGTTATTGTCTTGTGAACCGGCAAGAAAGTAATCCGAATATTCCCCGGGGTGCATAGCACAGGCATAGAATTGAGTTACGTTGTAGCCACTATTTCTATGGCTGATTTGGATGCTTTCAGGTGGTGCTGCGCCATTCGTAGTGCGATAGATACCACCGTCATTCCCAAAATAAATGACATTGCTATTGCCTTCTTCATACATGATATAATGTTGGTCAACATGTGTGTTGGGACTTAGTGGCGTTGACCAAGAACTGCCACCATTCGTACTCATATACAAGGCAATACCACCAATAATTAACCGTTCTGAATCATTAGGGTCAACAGTAATACATAGGTCGTACCAACCTTGTCCGCGTGTAAAGTATATAGGTCGTCCCATATCATCATAGCCAATTATTGGTACGGGTTTTTCAAACCAAAACTGACCGTCACTGCTAGTCTTGTACATAAATATTTGCTCAGGGTCGCCGCCAATTCTTGTTAAGGCATAGAGTGTACCGGGGTCGGACTGAGAAACGCCTAATTCTACTCTGCCAAAACCATTTGGAAAACCGACACCTGGACTGGTGATTTGCTCCCATGTACCCAGATTGCCAACATTTGCTCCCATTGGTGTTTTATAGATTCGGGCATTACCTGCATTGAATCCTGTAGCGCAGTAAATATCGCCATTTGGTCCGAGTTGAACATCAGAAACATCGGGGCGTTCGGTCATTACGCCTTCCCATGTTGCACCGCCATCCTGACTACGACGAACACCTCCTGTGCGGGTGGCTACATATACATCGCCATTCGGATGTACCAATGTTCTTTGCGAATAATGGAAGGTAGGATTGGAAGTGGCAGGAAGGTGTTGCCAGGTATCACCGCTATCGACTGACTTCCAAACACCAAGTCCTCTACCGCCCGAACCACCACCTGCGGTGTAGCCTTCTCCCGTAGAAAAGTATAGAATATTTGGACTGTTTCTATCTTGTGCGATGCTGCTGATATTCATGTTTTCGAGGAAATCGCCGAGATTTTCCCAGAAAGGTTCGGTCGCCGTGATATCGCGTGTACGCCACAAACCACCCGTGATACCTGCTGCAAATACCGTCTTATTGGTCGGGTCATTTTTATCAATCAAAATCGTGCGGGTACGTCCGCCAACATCGTAAGGTCCGCGCTCGCGCCAGCGTGCATCATGTACGCCTGCCGCGCTTGATTTTAATTTGAGTTCGGCTTCTTTCTCTTCTATCACGCGCTTGACATCCAATAGACGCTCAACGGGCGGATAGCCGAGTGCAGGGTCTTTTGTCATTTCAAAATCACGCTTGAATGCTTCGTCAATACGGGTGCGCTTATCGCCTTCTTCTTCCTCAAATAATTCGTTTTCGGTGTGCTGTGTGGTCATTTGTTCTGATTGACACGCAAAAAATACGAGTGTAGTCAGGGACAACATGAATAAGTAGAGTAAATTTTTCATAGTTTATGATTGTGTTAATGTGTTGTAGTGTTATTGTGTTATCGTTTTTTATTCAATAATACGATAACACTTAAAACTTATATCCGTTTAGAAAGTCAGACACTTTCGTGTGTTTTTAACCTCTAATTTGGATGCAGGAATAGATCGTTTTGTGTTTTATTGGGCTAAATTAAGGTTTTTTTTCAATAATTTGGAAGAATTTTTTTTGACAAGAATTTTACGAAATTTTGAGGTGGTTGATAAGTTTTTATATTTACATTTGTTATGTATAGAACATTTTTTAACGCATAAAAATAATAACATCATGAAATCTTATTGTTATTTGTTTTTCATAACCTCAATGATTTGCTTTAATGCAAACCTATTCAGCCAAGATGCTAACTTAACTGCAAACAATTTTGTGGCTTCGCCTCCGGTCAGTCCTAATGTGGCTAATTTGGGTTTGCACACTACCGTTCCGGTTGATTTATTTTCAGGGCTACCGCAGATACAAATTCCTTTGGTAGCACTTGAAGACCGCGATTTTTCAATTCCTGTTTCCTTGAGTTATCATTCGGATGGAGTGAAGCCTGATGTTCATCCGGGATGGACTGGCTTGGGGTGGAGTTTGGTGAATGCGGGAGGGAGTATTACTCGTGTTAGGAAGGGAGGTATGGACGAAATTGATGTAGTCAGAGCAGGAGAAGACTTATCGTATTATGCAAATTATGGTACTTTAAGTGCCGAAAGCTGGTCTAATGAGGAAGGAATCGTATATGCGGTATCGGGAGATGGTGGTTTTTATAAAGACTTTGAGCCAGATGAATTCTTGTTTAATATGCAGGGATTTTCAGGCAAGTTTTTTCTTAATCATGATGGTGAGTGGGTCTTTACATCAAATAGTGGAGAAAAATTTGAGATGGATATGAGTGATGTTCAGATTATGGATGAAGAAGATGGATTTCAAGTGAATGGTGCTGATTTCTATGATAGTGACAATGATGACTATTTTGAGGCAAACTTTTTTGATGGGTCGTTGAAAAGATTCTTCTACGAATTTACGATTACAGGGAATAATGGGGTGTCGTACACATTTGGTGGCACTGACGAGTCTGTCGAATACACGAAGGAAAATATGTTTGTATCTCCTTCCACTATCTCCAATGGATATGACATGATTCCGACCGCTTGGCATCTTACAAGAATGGAGTCACCCAATGGGAATGTCATTACATTCAATTATAAACGTGATGGCGTTGCAATCAGTGAGTCTGCTGCGACCAATCTTTTTGAATATCAAGGTGATGTATTTGTTAATGGTTTTTGGATATTTGACAACTGGCAGGAAATTCACTCTTATACAGGAAGGGCGAGAAGTGTTAATTATGCAGTATCATATCCGTCATACTTAGAGGAAATCGTAGGCTCGAATGGTAAGATAGTTCTTGAAACCGAACACTCAAACCAACTAATATATGGCATAGAACAACTACATGTACCTGCTGAAATGACGTAGTAACAGACCTGTATGGAGGGTTAGAACAAACTTACTCAATTTATCCAAAACTCAATCGGGTTTATCTGGAACGCAACGGACAGGTGGTTAAAGATATGCGCCTGACTTATCGGGATGAAGCTACTCAACGGTTGAGATTGACTTCCGTTTATGAACAATCCGGAGCCTCGACACTTCCTCCATATGCACTTCATTATAATGATGACATATCACTTCCTGAGTATAATTCATTGAGAGTTGACCATTGGGGATATTACAATACCCATGAGAATTATTTTGAGACACTGCCAGCACAGTATCGCTTTTCATGGGCAGATGTCGAGCCATACTTCAATTCTCGTATGCCTGACCCCACACTTATGCAAGCCGAAATTCTAACTCAGATAGATTACCCCACAGGAGGGAGTACATTTTTGGAATATGAGCCGAACAGCTATTCAAGACAAGCTAATAAATACCCTTTCAATGTCACAGATGTTAGCGAACAAATTGCAGGTGGATTACGCATAAAAAAGATACATTCTTCAACAACTGCCAACGAAGAGCTGATGTCCCGGGAGTATTTTTATGTAGATGACTACACCGTAGGAGATATGCGTTCGAGTGGAATTTTATCGGGTACGCCTGACTATTTAGAGATAGATAGTTTTAGAGTAGAAGCTGATAACGGCTCTTTCCAAACCGTTCGATATTGGAATATTAGCAGCAACAATATAAATCCGCTGAATACAACCAATGGGAGACACGTCACCTATACCAATGTTGTAGAAAAATTTTCAGACGGTGGATATCGGGAAATAAAATATGCCAACCACGAAAATGGTACTTCCTACCTTGATGAACCTCCACTTTCTATTTTTGCAACATTCCATTTAAGACCAAACCTAGACCCACACATCAGCAGACAACGGGTCAGAGGAAAGCCGCTGAAAGAAAAGATTTACAGAAGTGATAATATGCTTCTACAGGAAAAAAGCTATCAATACGAAGTACCTGATGATGATATTCACGAAGTGCGCTGTATCAATAAATATCAAAAAATATTTTCCAAACAGTCCGATGACCCTGCACTTCCCAGTTTCTTTATTGAAGACATCAGGGCTACGGCTTATTTACAATATCTATTTCCTGTACACTTGACAAATGAAATTGTAACACGATACGACGAAAACGGGCAAAACCCAGTCTCAGAAGGTATTACTTACGACTATAATACCGATAACAATCTCACCAGAACCGAAACTTATAATTGCAATGACCATAAATTAATAACTACATACAAATATCCAAAAGACTATGGTGCAACTTTGGGACTTGGAAGTACTACTTATGATGATATGTTTCGGTCAATTTTATTTTTTACTGCTCGAAATATCAATAATACCCCTATTGAAACGCTTAGCTTAATAGAACGTGAATATCCACTTTATCCAAATACAAATACTTTTGTTCTCGGTGGAAGAATTAATAACTTTAAGATATTCGATGAAAAATTTTATCAAACATCTGTACATCAGTTAGAAGTTGACCAACCTATTCCATACGGAGATTTGACTTTTCAAGAATCTATTACAGAAGTTACTTCCGGTGGAGTCTATGATAGAGTATTCACAATGGATAATCGTTATGAACAAATTATTGACATCACCGAGCACAGTAACACAGGCACACCACTCGAAGCCCAAAGAACAAAGGATGAACCTGTAAGTGTCATCATGAGTAAAGATGAGCTGCGCCCTGTTGCTCAAGTAATTAGTGCGAAATATGATGATATTGCCTACACAAGTTTTGAAACAGTCAGTGACGTTAGTGCAAACGCAAATGGCAGATGGACTGTAGGTGGCTCAGGTGATGGATGGGTCAGTGACAGATACACAGGCACAAAATGTTTTAATCTTTCACAAAACAGAAACATCAGTACATCAGTAGAAACTTCCGGTGACTATCAACTTACCTTTTGGGCAAAAAACGGTAGCGGTATTCGGGTTTCTGTATCAGGTGCGGTGATTCAATCTACATCAAACACCGCAGATTGGGCATATTACGAAATTCCCCTTACAAATTTATCGGCTAATAGTACAGTAACTTTATCAGGTATAGAGACCGAGGAATTAATTGACGAATTGAGACTCCATCCTAAAAATGCTTTGATGTCCACCTACAATTATGACCCTGCGAGCTTACAAGTAACCTTCATTACCGACCCCAATAATAATAACAACCGTTTCATTTACGATGGGTTTGAACGTCTGTTGTTTATCCATGACAGGAATAATAATGTTGTACAATCATACAAATATCAATACATAGCCGATGGCGCAATACAAAACTACATAGAATCAAATACAGTGCTTGAAGAAGGTGTTGGGAGATTTGACATACCCAACTTGGCTTTAGATGAAAAACAACAAACCTTCCAATACTTCGACGGACTCGGAAGGCTCATACAAGCTGTCGGTGTAGGACAATCTCCGCTCGAAAATGATGTCGTACAAATCACCGACTATGATGACTATGGCAGAGAAGTCAAACAATATCTGCCTTACACTATCGCGTCTTCCAATGGTACATTCAGGAGCGCAGCATTGGCAGAACAAAGCAACTTTTACACCTCCGGCGGTACACATGTCACCACTGATGTACCTTTTGCAGAAACACTTTTTGAATACGCCCCTCTGAACAGGGCAAAACAACAAGCATTTCCTGGAACAGATTGGAGTATAACATCTGGTAATATCGTTGGCATGGAATATGGTAGTATTACCGAAGGACCACCTATATATAATCTCTGGTCTCCGGTAGCTCTAGGATTCGTAGGGGGATATTCTGGTCTTTTCTCTGAAAAACAAACAGACGAAAATGGCAATACCTCCATCAATTATACCAAAAGAGGCAAACTCATAGCAACGCGCCGAAATGCCCCCGACGGTAAATATGCCGATACCTATTATCACTATGATGATTATGGAAATGTCATCAACGTAATACCACCACAAGCAATAGATGGAATGTTGACTTGTAATGAGAATGAATATCTCCCCACACAGGGGCTTTTACATCCAAATTGTATATTTCCTGATGCAAGCCTACAATTCAGCTACCAATACGACGAAAGACAACGCGTCATCGCCAAAAAAATACCCGGTGCTGACTGGACCTATTACATTTATGACATCCTTGATAGAGTCGTGATGACTCAAGATGGCAACCAACGTAATAATAACCAATGGCTGTACACAAAATACGATAACTTAGGTCGCCCGATTATTACCGGATTTTATACCAATTCAAATGATAGAGCCTCCATTCAAAATTGGATAACTGTAGGTAATAGAAATGGTAGCATCCCACTTTTCG
>CALHBW010000427.1 GCA_937930625.1 uncultured Saprospiraceae bacterium
ATAACGAATAACGAATAACGAATCCACGAATAACGAATATACGAATAACGAATCCACGAATCCAACGAAATCACGCCTTAGCTTTTCTTGCGTCGATAAAACTTTTGATAAATACTGCCGTTGCTACCAAGCAACTGAATATCATGATACCTGTTCGCATTTTGGGCAGTCCTTCTTGTTTCATGAATGGCATAAATAAGGCGAGAAAAAGTAGCAGCGTCAATAGCACGACAACGTGTGCAATCGCTTTATTTTCTCTTTTTAATCCACCGTTCATAAGCAGTAAAATGAGTCCTGTAACCGGAGCGATGAGCGCTGTTGACAGATATTTACCTGCGCCGAACGCTCCCGTAAAATAGCCCCAAAGTCCTAATCCGATAAGTATGAGGGCATTGATAAGATTTGCCTGTGCTGGCTTCATAATATGTTATTTTTTGACGCCCATAGTCCATAGCCGATAGTCCATAGTTGAAATATACATTGTCAATGGACTATCGACTATCGACTATGGACTTGTTTTAATGTGACAAAAGTAATTAAGCAAGATGAGACTTCCAAAGCAAATCAAATGCAATCTCAACCTCAACTTCAATCTCAACCTCAATGAAAAGGATTTGCCGTAGGCAAATCAAAAATTAAAACTTGCCCTTGAAGTTGAAGTTGAGGTTGAAGTTGAGGTTGCCCTTGAAGTTGCATTTGAAGTTGAAGTTGAATTTCTGTACATTTGCAAACTACAAATAATGGAAATGACAATTGTAACACTTACGACGGATTTGGGTGAACGGGACTATTACGCCGGAATGATTAAGGGTGCATTATTGCAGGTCAATCCGGTGTTGAATATCGTTGATATTTCACATCGAATTGAGCCGTATAATATCGTCGAGGCGTCGTTTGTGTTGGGTAATGCGTATGCAAATTTTCCAAAAGGAACTATTCACATGGTTAATGTGGATAATTTTTATAATGATAAAAAACAATTCATTGCGTTCGAAAAAGACGGGCATTATTTTATCGGACCCGATAATGGTTTGTTTTCGCTTATTTTTAACCCTGTACCTGACAAACAGTATGCGATTGCCTTCAAAAATGACGGAACATTTGCATTGGCAGAAATATTTGCAAAAGCTCTAAAGCACATTTTATCTGAAAAACCTTTTTCAAAAATTGGTAAAAAAGTTGATAGTCCTATACAGCGAATTACCTTGCAGCCCGTTGTGACTCAATCACAAATACGCGGCTCAGTGATTCATGTAGATAATTACGGCAATGCCTTTTTAAATATCAAAAAAGGCTTGTTTGAGCATGTACAAAATGGGCGCGATTTTTCGTTATTTTTCAAACGTTATGACCCGATTCAGGTTTTGAGCACCCATTATAATGAGGTGGCGATTGGTGATACTTTGTGTTTGTTCAATTCGGCGGATTATCTCGAAATCGCGATTAATATGGGGCGGGCAGCGAGTATGTTGGGGCTAAAAATAGATGATACAGTACAGATTGATTTTCATGATACGGTGGAAGGTAAATAGTGGACGGGTTTTATTTTTTTCTACGAGAAAAAATTATCACAAAATATGCTTAAAAGAGTGGTTAAACTGACCTTGAAGTCGGAAAGAGTCGCTGAATTTGTCGAAAAGTTCCCTGCGAGAAAGGAGAAAATTTTGACGATGCCGGGCTGTCATGGAGTTGATTTGTTTCAGGACAAAGCAGACTCGCGTATCTTTTTCACCATCAGCGAATGGGACGATGAAGCCGCATTGAACAATTACCGACATTCGGATTATTTTAGAGCAACATGGGCATACATGAAACAGGGTTTTGATGACAAACCACAAGCGTGGAGTCTTGGAATGTGCTGACGTGTTGGTGTGCTGATGTGCTGACGTAATTTTCCGCACATACACATCAGCACATCAGCACATCAGCACATCAGCACGTAATTATGATATTAGAATTAAAAGATTACAGGATATTTCTTGGCGCGGATATTTGGAAAGATTTTGCTTATATGCTGAAGCAGAGAGCCTATTCTCAGATATTGGTTTTGGTGGATGAAAATACGGCGCGGGATTGTTTGCCGATTTTTCAGGTGTGGGTAGATGTGCCGTTTCAGGTCATAGAAATTCCGGCAGGAGAACGCTATAAAAATCTGCAAACCTGTCAGGCGATTTGGAAAACGATGTTTGAATATGCCACAGACCGCAAGGCACTCTTCATCAATCTTGGTGGCGGCGTGATTGGTGATATGGGCGGTTTTTGCGCGGGTACGTATAAGCGAGGCGTTGATTTTATTCAATTTCCGACGACGCTGCTTTCGCAGGTGGATGCTTCGGTTGGAGGTAAATTAGGCATTGATTTTCAGGGAATTAAAAATTCAATTGGGCTGTTTATGAATCCGCAGGCGGTGTTTGTTTATCCGCCGTTTTTGGAGACGCTATCGAAACGTGAGTTGCGAAGTGGTTTTGCGGAAATCGTGAAGCACGGGCTGATTTTTGATGCACAATATTGGTCGGATATTCAGCAATTGAACAAATTGAGTGTTGACAATTTATCGGAATTAATTTTGCCTTCCATCGAAATAAAAAAGCAAGTCGTAGAAAGCGACCCTTACGAAAAAGGCTTGCGTAAAATACTCAATTTTGGGCATACGATTGGACATGCAGTAGAGAGTTTTTATCTCCAAACCAATACGCCGCTACTACACGGCGAAGCGATTGCGATTGGGATGATTTGTGAAGCTTGGTTGTCGTTTAAGACCTTTACATTGAAGTTGAGTGAATTGCGAATGATTAGCGAATTTATCTTGAAAATCTATGGCAAAGTCCAACTCGACCTCAACCAAATCGACACCTTCATCCGCTTGATGCAAAACGATAAGAAAAACGAAAATGCTCAAATCAATTTCACCCTCCTCAAGCGTATCGGCGAAGCCGTCGTCAATCAAACTTGTGATGAGGTGAGCATTGCAGCGAGTTTGCGGTATTATGATGAGTTGACGGGTTGATGAGTTGATGAGTTGACGGGGCTTTGGGTTTTGTTATTTTTCTAATTTTTCTATTTTTTAGCGGATGCTTTATGGGGTCATTTTGCCTGCGCTATGCTTGACTTGATAAATATAAGCGATGGCACATGCGGCTCAACGATTTGTGTTATACAATAGAAGACTGAACAAATATTAACTCTGGAATAAAGTAGGCATTTCTTGAAATGTCTGCCATTTTTCATTCCAATATCTCCAACAAAAACGCTCGCGTAGAAGGATTTTTCTCCGCTTCAATTTCCTTTCTCAAAGCCGCTTTCGCAGCTTTATCATGCGGATTTAATTGTATTATTTTTCGAGATAATTTTATGATATTCAAATAATTATCGCGGTGCGGATTTGTTATTTTTTTTCTACGAATAAAAATTTCAAAACTACTCAAATGCGAATCGAGGGCGTCGTATTCTTCGAGTTCGAGGTAAATTTTGAGTAGGAGGTTTCTCGCATTTAAATTAAAATATACATCATCGAATTTTACTCGATCCAATTGCGAAATGGCTTTGTCGTACTGTTATTGAGTCACCCTTACCGATACGATATTGAAGGTTCAAATACGGCAGTCTTTCACTTTGAAAATATCATGCTGCCCGATAGTAATGTGAATGAACCTGCATCCAATGGTTTTATCAAGTTCAACATTGAACAAAAAGAAAACAATCCTATAGGCACACACATTATGAACGACGCAGCGATTTATTTTGATTTTAATGAACCCATAATTACGAATGAAGTCTTTCATACCATCGGAGAGGATTTTATGGGCATGATTACGTCCATAATTACACCGCCGGAAGTTGTGAAGGCAGGTATCTCGGTCAATGTTTTTCCCAATCCATTTGATAAATATACGCGGTTTGAAGTAAAAGGCGAAGCCCCAAAAGAACTCAACCTAAGCATATATGACATGATGGGACGGGAAGTATTCCAACAAACGACTCAACACCAACAAAACATCACTTTATACAAAAACAACCTCACACCAGGCATCTATGTATTCCGCCTGATGGACGAAAAACAACAATTAGCCACAGGGAAACTGGTTATCAAATAGCACCCAAAAGTCGGAAGGCATTTTGAAAATGCCTTCCGACTCTCCCCGATAATTGTTCCGAAAAAGAAGATTCGATTTTAGGTTTATGTTTACCTACCAACCTGCCGATAAAGTTCGGCAGGTTTTTTTTGTGCATTTTTTTGAAATTATAAAAATTACAAAATATACATTATTAGAATTTTATAAAAAAATTAAATCCTAATTTGTAAAAAACGCCTCAACTGTTCCTGTGATGCGGCTGCGAATGTCCGCAACTTGTGGTCGTAATTGATTTATTAACAAATAAAAACGACACACACATGAAAAGGATTTACTTATTATTGATTTATGTTTTTTGTTGGGGGCTTTTGTCGGCTCAATGGCGAATTGATGAAATTCCGGGAGGACACACATCTTCGCTTTCTCACACAGGGGAAGTAATGGCGGTTGGTTTTATCGATCATGTCAAAGTTTACGGTTCAATATCATACTCCTCCACTACAGCACAAATAGGCTCGGATATTCTTTTCGCAGACACTCCGCTCGTTGCCATTTCAGGAGATGGCAACAGAGTGGGGATTATAGGAGAAACCTTAGCTATCGCAAGGATATATGATTTGGTGAATGGCGATTGGGTACAGGTCGGTACGGATATTAGTTTTACCAACGGAGGTACGCATCATAATTCAATTTCACTTTCGCCCGATGGAAACAGAATAGCTTTGGGGGGAGCTACAAATACAGTACAAGTATATGAACTGATGGCAGGAGACTGGACGCAGATGGGGAGTAACATCAACGGAGAAAACACTTCGGATAGATTTGGTACATCGGTTGCACTCTCGGCAAATGGCAGTATACTGGCAGTTGGTGCGCCACATAATAATAATGCTAACGGAGCTTTCGCGGGACACGTCAGAGTTTTTGAATGGTCGGAAAATAGCTGGATGCAAATAGGAATTGATTTAGATGGTGTATATGCCGATGAGGAATTTGGCACTTCAGTAGCTCTTTCGGACGATGGAACACGACTGGTAGCCGGTGCGCCATACTACACAGGCAGAAGTACGTTGGATAGTATGGGGGTTTTAAGGATTTTTGATTATATCGAAAGCGAGTGGAGCATGGAGCCATACGGTGAAATCGAAGGACTTAGGAGAGGGAATAAATTTGGATATTATGTCGATGTTTCAGCAGATGGTAGCAAAATCACCGGAGTAGCACCTGCGCCTACAATTTACGATAATGAGTATGTTGGATTTTACCAATTATTTCAGAGACTTGGCTATCCTTATTACGAATGGAAAGGTTTGAGAACCTTTGCAAGTAATGAAGAAGAAGATTTTTCTAAGTTGACTATGTCAGGAAATGGAAATCGTGTCGGATTTACAAGAGTGTCCAACGATGAAAGTAGTATTTATATCTATGACGGATTTATTTTCCTCCCCATCCAACTCACCACATTCCAAGCCAAAATCCAACACAAAACCACCCTACTCACTTGGCAAACCGCCACCGAGACCCACAACGCCGGCTTCGAGATACAACGCAGCAAAGACGCCAGCACATGGGAGAAAATCGCTTGGCAAGACGGACAAGGCGATGCCCAAACACCGCACGACTACACGTACAGAGACGAAAATCCCCTCTCCGGCATCTCCTACTATCGCCTCAAACAAATCGACTTTGACGGCACATCCAGCCATTCTGATATTGTCAAAGTAGAGTACGAAAGTAGTAGCCTCAGCATCTACCCCAACCCCGTCAAAAACACCCTACACATCGCCGACCTCAACGATAATACCATCCAAAACATCACCATTTTCGACCAAATGGGCAGACAAGTCATCCGACAAAATACCAACACAAATACCCTTAATGTCTCTACCCTTCCATCAGGCATTTACATCATTCAAGTGACGCTTGATAAGGGTGTTTTCTCGGATAGATTTATCGTAAAATAATTATTTTTCATTTATAAAAACGGCTACCCGTCTAAGTTTACTTGCGGGATACTACTCGTCTGACGAAGGTTTTTGTGAATGTAGTGATTTGTCTCATAAAATATTCGCACTGAATAAAGTGATTCGTCTGACGAGTATTCGTTTTAGGCAAAGTTAGACGGATAGCCATAAAAACTTCTACTTCATTCAAAATCACCCCATTAAAAACATTGCAGCATTATCGCATTGTAGCATTACTATTCACTCATTCAAAATTCACTCATTCACTCATTTAAAAAGATTATAAGTAGATAGTTTTTAATTAGTGTGAAACCTGCCGATAAAGTTCGGCAGGTTTTTTTTGTGCAATTTCTCAACCTCATTTGTGATTCATTTGTTTTGTGTATCTTGTGTTAATCCTAAAATAAATTCCAAGAGTGTTCCTCATATATTTTGGAATTTGTTTTTTGGAATTTAGAATTTATACAAAAAACTATGCGATATATCTTACTCATCCTTTGCCTGTTATGCGCTGCCCCCACATTTGCCCAAAGAAAACTCGACAAATACCGCGTCGAATTTACCGATAAAAACGACAGTCCATACAGCGTACTCAAACCGCAGGAATACCTCTCGCCACGTGCCATTGACCGCCGCAAGCGTTACGGCATTGCCATCGAAGAAAATGACTTGCCCGTCAATCCGCAATACCTAAATCAAGTCCGCGCCACAGGCGCGACCGTACTCAATATCTCCAAGTGGTTCAACTCCGCCGTCGTATGGGCAGAGCCGGACACCATTGCAAAAATCGAGGCATTGCCCTTCGTGCGCCGTGCCACGCCTGTCGGCAAACACGCCCCTTCGCGCAACAAAAACAAAGTACCCGTCCGCAAGCCCTCCAAAGAATACAACCGTACGCCCGAACCCTACGGCTACGGCGGCGCGCAAATCGGAATGCTCAACGGACACCTCCTGCATTACATGGGCTATGCCGGTGACGGGATGCTCGTAGCCGTACTCGACGGCGGCTTCACCAACACCAATGTCATGCCCTTTTTCGACTCCCTGCGCGCCGACGGGCGACTGCTCGAAAGCCGCGATATGGTATTCGGTGACAACTATGCGTATGAGGCAAGTTCGCATGGTTCGCAAGTACTCTCCACGATGGCTGCCAACCTCCCCGGCTTGATGATTGGCACTGCGCCCGACGCTACCTATGTCTGCATCCGCACCGAAGAAGTCGGCTCCGAACTCGTCGTCGAAGAAGACAACTGGGTCGCAGGTATCGAGTACGCCGACAGCCTCGGCGCGGACGTCTCCAACACCTCGCTCGGCTACACCACTTTCGACCAAAAAGACATGAATTACACCTACGAAGATATGAACGGCGATGTAGCCCTTGCCAGTCGCGCGGCTGATATTGCGGCGTCCAAAGGCATCCTTGTCGTCAATAGCGCAGGCAATTCCGGCAACGACGCCTGGAAGTACATCGGCGTACCTGCCGACGGCGACAGCGTGATGGCAGTCGCGGGTGTCGATAGGTTTGGCAGCAAGGCGAGTTTCAGTTCAATCGGACCGGGCGCAGAGGGCGAAATGAAGCCCAATGTTGCGGCAATTGGTTTGCAGACTGTCGTAGCTTCGCTCTACGATTACGATATTGGTGGGTCGAGTGGCACCTCCTTTGCATCGCCCATTATGGCGGGTATGGCGGCAGCTTTGTGGCAAGCATTTCCCGAAAAAAATAACATGGAAATATTCGACGCCATAGAACAAACCGCCTCCCAAGGCACCGAACCGGACGACGAACTCGGCTTTGGCATTCCCGATTTCTTTGGAGCGTATCTCGCGCTTTCGGAAGGCATTGTACCGCTTGCAGATGCCGCCACTTTCATTCAGCCAAAATCCATTTCCGACCAACTCTCTTTCTTATTTTTAACACAGGAAAACGAACTAAATCACCTCGAAATCAATGTTTATGATATATTTGGTAAAAATATTTTTTCAACCAAAAAGAAATACCCCGCCAATACCATCGTAGAAGAAACCGTACCCGATGTAAGCGACTGGCAGGCAGGCATATATCGCGCCGAAATACGTCTCAATGATGTCGTCTATCGGATAGGTTTGGTCAAAGAAGTACCACCTTTGAATGGTCTCAAAACAGGCAGTGACTTTGATACTCCGTAGAGTGCCTTTAAAATTTTTCTGTTAAACTTTGAACGGTATAAAGCATAGCATGAAACGCCTAAAAAACCAAAAAGCAACCGTCGTGCTGAATTTATTTCAGTGTGTCACAAATCGGTGGTCACCACTAAAACACCTCCAAACCAAAACGTCTTTCTGAATTTATTTCAGAATCTCCCGAACGACAAGCAAGACATTAAGCGTGAGCCTAAATTTTCGTATTTCAATCATAACCAAAAAGTTATGAGCTTTTGTGCGGCATTAATTTTCTATGGTTCAGGAGATGCTGAAATAAATTCAGCATGACGGTTGCTTTTTGTTTTTTATTTTGAGAACCCGGCGTTTTACGTGATTGTAGAGCAAATTCATGAATTTGCTCTACAATCACGTAAGAATAAATGATTAATGCTGAGATAACAAAGACGTTCCGGTTTTAGAGATACTATGGACTATGGACTCTCCGACTATTGACCGATAGCCACATTCACCACCAAACAACGCGTGTACAACAAATACAATTTTTTATTTTTTTTATGGGAAAAACCCCTTGCGCCCGACCTATTTACAAAAACACCACAAGCCATCATTAGCTCCTCTTTTTGGCAATATCATTTCATTTCTCCGGTCAAATAATATCCGGTATTACCTGCTTATCCAACCGTCCTTCACCTATCGCATTACTCTCTCGTTAATTAAAGACTGGATATCGAAGGTTGATTGACCTTTACTATAATTACCATTTTCAATCCTGCTCACAACACATCATTATCCAAATAAAAAAATCCCGTAGAGCAAATTCATGAATTTGCTCTACGGGATTATATCCTTGTTATAATGGATAATGGTCTAAAAGTATCAAAGTATGTTGGGCGTGCATCCCTTCAATCGGATTTCAATCCTTGCTATAATGGATAATGGTCTAAAAGCAACTACATCGACCAAGATTACGTCGCCATCATCTTATTTCAATCCTTGCTATAATGGATAATGGTCTAAAAGCAAAAACATCAGCGCACTACGGAACATATCTTGGAAATTTCAATCCTTGCTATAATGGATAAAGGTCTAAAAGTTCAGTAGTCACCTCGCCGAACTTTTCAGTAGTTTCATTTCAATCCTTGCTATAATGGATAAAGGTCTAAAAGAAAAAATGATTGCAAACCAGATGATATTTTCTTTTGATTTCAATCCTTGCTATAATGGATAAAGGTCTAAAAGAAATGGGTTGTTACCCTATTGGTGAGTTAATTGAAAAATTTCAATCCTTGCTATAATGGATAAAGGTCTAAAAGCGATTTTAGTAATGCAGGGGCGCAACTATTCCCTGCATTTCAATCCTTGCTATAATGGATAAAGGTCTAAAAGAAATGAGTTGAAAAATTGCACACTTGATGAATTATTATTTCAATCCTTGCTATAATGGATAAAGGTCTAAAAGTTTTTTGGTAAGCTGTATATTTGGGAGTATGAAAAAATTTCAATCCTTGCTATAATGGATAAAGGTCTAAAAGTATATCGGGCTTAACGGTTCGCAGTGCTTACGAATATTTCAATCCTTGCTATAATGGATAAAGGTCTAAAAGGTGAAACGATACGGCAGGCATTTGACACGATTACGGATTTCAATCCTTGCTATAATGGATAAAGGTCTAAAAGATCAGTTGCCAACGGGTGGAGGTAAGACAATTATCTATTTCAATCCTTGCTATAATGGATAAAGGTCTAAAAGCCACTTGCCATGATAGCCGGAAGTACAGCTTCTGTATTTCAATCCTTGCTATAATGGATAAAGG
>CALHBW010000428.1 GCA_937930625.1 uncultured Saprospiraceae bacterium
ACCTCGCCCTCCAACGCGCCAAAACCCTCGAATCTCACCACGCCACTCCCAACAAACCCAACCACCAAAAAGCCCCTTGCACTATGGTACATCATTTAGTAGAAAAACTATTGGAAACAGGAAGGAAAGAAGTTTGAATCGCTTTTCTACTAATCTTCTTCAAATATATTTTACCAAAATAATCCCAAAAAAGTTATTCCTATAAAAAGTCCATTTTTTAGTATATTAATTAATTGGTAATCAGTAATTTAGATTAATTTTTAATATTATTTAAAAATACCTAAAGTAATTATTTTGGTTTGTTGAAATCATCAAATATGTGCAACTTTGTCACCGTACAGGTTATTTAACACATTAACCCTGAAAAAACACTTTTTTCTGAAATCTCAACTTCCAAAAAGCAACTTCCAAAATTTATACTATACATATTTTTTTAATTCACTAAAAAATAACTACTATGAGTTTCTTTAAAAATTTGAAAAATAAAATGGGTATCGGCGGTGTCGTTATCGAATTGGACATTCCCGACCATGCCAAAAAATCAGATGATTTTATTGCCGGTAAATTCGTCGTAAGCACTAAAAGCGAACAACATGTGAAAGACATCAGCGTGAAGTTGATAGAGGAACGGACGACGGGCAGGGGCGACGACAGAAAAACACAGGAAAAAATACGCGGTGAGTACAAAATCTCTGAAAGTTTTGACATTGCACCCGGCGACACCAAGGAATTTAGCTTTGAACTGCCCTTTGCGGCGGGGGCAGAGTGGAGAGATTTGAAAGGCGGAGAGGTCAATATCGGAGGTATGAAAACCGACCTGCTCAAATCCGTAGGCAAATTGGCAGCTGCTGCCTCCAATGAAACCGTAGAACATTACATCAAAGTAGTCACCAATGTAGAAAGTGCATGGCGCAACCCCTCCAAAAAACAACGTATTACATTACTCCGATGAATTTTAAAGAAATTAGATGACGACCTAACACACTTTAGTGGAGCGCGAATAAGGATATCGACGACCTTTTCGCGCTTTTTTTGCTTTTTTTCGAGTGAAAACTCCCTATTTATCTTGAATAAATTGCTGAAAACGCATGATTGTTTTAATTAGAAATTAATGCACACGAATGATTGTGTAACATATTGATAACTAATTATTTGTTGTGTTATAAATACTTTGTTCAAAATTAAGTTTTGACCCTAAAAGGCGTTTTTTGACGGTTTTTTAGTCGTTTTTAGCGGATTTCAACTAAAAAAACTAATTCGTATCCAATCCAAAGCCCTGTAAATTTGTGGTATCATTTAACGATTGATATTCAATTCCAACACTTTTACACCATATAAAATTGGAATCATGGCACACACAAGCACTCATACATACTATCCGCAAAATACAAGAAGCCGATTTGAGCGAGTTTATAAGCATACCTTGCTCAATTTTACACGCTCGGAAAATGCTCCAAGTAATACAGCCTTACAGATACTTGGTTTGTTGTCTGATGCGCCAAATCATCATTTGATTCATGCCCTTGAATTGTGGTTGTTTTGTGAAGCCCGAAAAATTTATAACACTGTCGAGAAAGCTCCTCTTCGCGAAAAGGTCATCCGTCGTGATATTATAAGACCTTTTATTATGCAATTATCGCCCGAACTCCGCCGAAACCAAACGCAAGATGTCGAACAATTGGTGTTCAAAACACTCGAACACATGGGCTTTGGTCGCAATAATACGCTCAATTAATTCATAACAGTTTACAAAGATCATGGAGCGACAAGCATAAGTTTGTCGCTCTTTTCTTATTGAAAAACAATGGATAGACTCAGATTTTTCCCACATAATTCTCCGGCGAAATCACCCTCAATTCAGCTTTCACCTCCTCACTCACCTCTAATTTCGCTATAAAATCCTGAATATCCGTTTTAGAAATTGCCGATTTTCCACGCGTCAATTCTTTTAATGCTTCATATGGTTTCGGGTAATTTTCGCGCCGCAAAATATTCTGTATCGCTTCCGCCACTACCGCCCAATTTGCCTCCAAATCCGCTTTTAATTTAGCTTCATTCAACAGCAATTTATCCAAGCCTTTGAGGATAGATTTGAATGCTATTAAGGTGTGACCAATCGGTACGCCTACATTCCGCAAGACCGTACTATCCGTCAAATCCCGTTGCAACCGCGAAACAGGTAATTTTTCTGCCAAATGCCCGAAAATTGCATTTGCCATACCAAGATTACCTTCCGCATTTTCAAAATCAATCGGATTCACCTTATGTGGCATTGCCGATGAACCCACTTCTCCCGTTATGGTTTTTTGTTTGAAATAATCCATCGAAATATACGTCCACATATCACGGCAGAGGTCTATAAGAATGGTATTGATACGCGATAAAGCATGAAAAAGCGCGCCAAGATTGTCGTAATGTTCAATTTGCGTAGTAGGGTGAGAACGCTGTAATTGAAGGCGATTATTGACAAAATCATCTGCAAATGTACGCCAGTCAATATCAGGATACGCGACATGGTGGGCATTGAAATTGCCTGTCGCGCCGCCAAATTTAGCAGAAAAAGGAACAGCTTTCAATTGCTTAAATTGCACATTCAATCGCTCACTGAATACCTCAATTTCTTTGCCGAGCAGGGTAGGAGAGGCAGCTTGCCCGTGTGTACGTGCGAGCATAGGTATGTGCGCCCATTCGCGTGTGAGCGTCTGCAATTTTTCGATTATTTTTACAAAAAAAACATCATAGACTTCCTGCAAAGCCGCTTTCAAAGAAAGCGGTACAGCCGTATTATTAATGTCTTGTGAAGTGAGTGCAAAGTGAATAAATTCTTTCCATTGACCAAGTCCCAAATCATCAAATTCTTCTTTCAAAAAATACTCTACCGCCTTGACATCGTGATTGGTACGTCGCTCAATTTCTTTAATTCGAGCCGCTTGTGTTTGGTCAAAATAACGCGTAATTCCACGTACTCGCTCAACATTATGCGTACCAAAGCCGTTTAATTGTGGCAAAGGCAATTCGCAAAGCGCGATAAAATATTCGACTTCGACTTGCACCCGATATTTAATTAAGGCAAATTCGGAAAAATAAGCAGACAATTCCTGCGTTTTACTTTGATAACGCCCGTCAATGGGCGAGATAGCTGTAAGCATACGAGTTACGAGTTTCGGGTTACGAGTTTCGGCTTAGAAGTAACGAAAAAATAACTCGCAACCCGCAACCCGCAACCCGTAACCCGCATTTAATCGCAAAACTCGGATAATTTGTCGTAAAAACTTTCATACAAACGATATTTTTCATTAATTCGCAAAAAAAATATTAACCGTTAACCATTAATAATTAAATATTGCAAAAATTATGATGCGAAAATATAAATCAGACAATACAGATGAATTAGTAGGTTCGATAATTCGAAACCACATTGTATGGTCTATGGGAGCAGGGTTGATTCCTTTGCCAATTGCTGATATAGCTGCGGTCAGTGCTGTTCAGTTGGATATGGTCAAACAAATGAGCCGTGTATATGATGTCAATTTTGATGAAATGCAAGGCAAAACGCTCATTACGACCCTCGTAGGGTCAAGCATGGCGCGTGTAGCTGCAAGTGCAGTCAAATTGATTCCGGGAATCGGTTCTTTAGTGGGTAGTGTGGCAATGCCTGTACTATCAGGTGCATCTACTTTCGCGCTTGGTCAGGTCTTTAAGCAACACTTTGAAACGGGTGGTACATTCCTTGATTTTGATGTCGATAGATTGCGAAAGTATTACACTGAGCAATTTGAGAAAGGTAAAAAAGTAGCCGAAGACATCAAGCGAGAAGAAGACGAGAAAAAAGCTC
Organism: uncultured Saprospiraceae bacterium; assembly: GCA_937930625.1. Taxonomy (GTDB): domain Bacteria; phylum Bacteroidota; class Bacteroidia; order Chitinophagales; family Saprospiraceae; genus JAHDEO01. Next base: position 3,836 of record CALHBW010000428.1, read on the forward strand.
AAGCAGAAGCCGCTTCTGACGAAGAACCCACCAAAAAGAAAACAACCCGCCGCCGAAAAGCACCACCTGCCGAAACACCCGAACCAACACCCAACGAAGCCGTCTCCGACGAACCTGACACGATGGACGGCGCGCTCAAAAAGCTCCAAGACCTCGCCAAATTACGCGACGACGGCGTGATTACAGAGGCAGAGTTTCAGAAAATGAAACAAAAAATGATGAACAAATTTTAAGGATTTTTGATTCGGTGATTTTTGATTTTTGATTGTATTGATTCTTATTTCGCATAGCGAAAATAAATCTAAAATCACTCAATCAAAAATCAAAAATCAAAAATCATTTTTTTTCTTCCATAAAAAGGAAGCACACACATGATACAACAACTGGAATTGCGCTTGCTGCCCAAGCAAGCCGCAGACGATGATTTTATTCGCAAAGAAGTCATTCGTCGATTGCGAATAAATGATAACGACCTCACCGAAATTATCCAAACCAAGCGTTCTATCGACGCACGTAAGCGACAACCGCTCATCGTTTTGCGTATAGAAGCCTATATTAACGAAACCCCAAAATCAGAACCACCGCTTTTAGATGCGCTTAAAATTTTACCACCTAAAACTAAGAAAGTTATCATCGTCGGGGCAGGTCCCGCAGGTTACTTTGCGGCATTGCAATTGATTGAATTGGGCATCCAACCTATCATCTTTGAACGCGGTAAAGACGTGCGCCAACGCCGCCGCGACCTACGTGGCATACAGCAATTTGGCAAAGTAGATCCACATTCCAATTACTGTTTCGGAGAAGGCGGTGCGGGTACATATTCAGACGGAAAGTTATACACACGCTCCAAAAAACGAGGCAATTATATCAAAATCTTGCGCTTACTCGTAGAGCATGGTGCAAAGTCCGACATTCTAATTGATGCACATCCGCATATTGGTTCAAATAAATTACCGCAGATAGTCACCGCCATCCGAGAGACGATTGAACAGCATGGTGGAGCAATTCATTTCCATTCGCTTGTGACGGATTTTATTTTGGAAGAAAATGAAATGCGTGGCGTGGTGGTCGAATGTAGAGACGCGATTAATCGCGTCTCTACACAGGAACATGTTGCCGATGCCGTCATACTCGCCACAGGACATTCCGCGCGCGATATTTTTTATTTATTAGAAAAAAATAAAATACATATTGAGGCGAAGCCTTTCGCGCTTGGTGTCCGCATTGAGCATCCGCAAAATCTGATTGATGACATACAATATCACCGCACCAAAAGGGGCGAATACCTACCCGCTTCGAGTTACAAATTGGTGTCGCAAGTAGAAGGGCGCGGTGTATTTTCCTTTTGCATGTGTCCGGGCGGATTGGTGGTGCCGGCAGCTACTACGCCGGGCGAATTGGTGGTCAATGGCATGTCACTCTCACGCCGCGATTCGCCTTATGCCAATTCGGGAACGGTAGTCACGATAGAGCCGGAAGACCTCGCGCCGTACAACAAACATGGCGTATTTGCAGGCTTAGAATTTCAAAAAGCGGTGGAGCAAAACATGTTCAATGCAGGAGACGGCAGCCAGAAAGCCCCCGCCCAACGCCTGACCGATTTTGCCAAAGGCAAACT
>CALHBW010000429.1 GCA_937930625.1 uncultured Saprospiraceae bacterium
ACCCCTAAATGAAAATGAAATCAAGTCGGTGGCGGTCTTGGGTAGATTCGCTGAGACACCTCGTTTTCAAGGTGGTGGCAGCTCTAATGTGAATGCCATTAAATCAGAAAATGCGCTAGATAATATCCGAAAAATAGTCGGTGAAAATGTCGAAATTCACTATCACCCATTCTACGAATCACGCGGCGAAAATTATGACAAATCTGACTTGGACACCGCTATTCAATTAGCAAAAAAAGCGGATATCGCATTAGTATTTATCGGTTTGCCGGATGATTTCGAGGCGGAAGGATTGGACCGCGTTCATATGGATATTCCCGAATCGCATAAGGCACTTGTGCGTGAAATTGCGGCGGTGCAAGCGCGTACCGTTGCCATTCTTTCGAATGGTGCTGCTGTCGAAATCGAAGAATGGGAACGCGATGTACCCGCGATACTCGAAGCCTGGTTGTCGGGGCAGGGTAGTGGTGCGGCGGTGGCGAATATCCTCTTTGGTCGGGCAAATCCTTCGGGCAAATTGGGCGAGACTTTCCCCTTGCGATTGCAACACAATCCGGCGCATCTTTATTTTCCCGGCGAACATCGTAGCGTGGACTATCGCGAGGGTATTTTTGTCGGTTATCGCTACTACGATACGAAGAGTATGGAAGTCATGTTTCCGTTCGGACATGGTTTGTCATATACGCGTTTTGAATATTCAAATTTGACCATAAATAAAAGCGAATTTAGTGATAATGAGGTATTGAAAATTTCTTTGACGGTGAAAAATATCGGTACGCGGGAAGGTGCGGAGGTCGTGCAGGTGTATGTACACGATAAGGCGTCTGATGTGGCGCGTCCGGTGAAAGAATTACAAGCATTTGCTAAAGTACATTTAAATACAAATGAATCACAAACCATTCATTTTGAATTAGATAGACGAGCATTTACGTATTTTCATCCCGAAATGAAAGATTGGTACGCCGAATCGGGGGAGTTTGATATTTTGCTGGGAAGTTCGTCGCGGGATGTACGTTTGCATACGACAGTCAGGCTAAATTCGAGTCAGGAATACAAGCGCGTTGTTGATAAATATACACCATTCAGAGACATCATCAACCATCCTGTTGGACGACCTTTTGTGGAGACGATTTTGGAAAGTTTTGGTACATCCATCGACTCCGATAAGCCGGAAGACCACGAAGCAAAAGCTATTTTCTTATCATTACCATTGATAAAATCCGTTAATTTTAGTCATGGAAATTTTTCTGAGGAAATGTTGGAAAGTTTGATTGCTGATTTGAATGGATGATGGGAAAGCACTCCAATGGAACATGTTCCATTGGAAAAAATCAAACATATTCAATTGGGTTAAAGGCTACCCGTTTAAGTTTGCTTGTGGGATAGTACTCGTCTGACGAAGGTTTTTGTGAAATGTCGTGATTGGTCTCATAAAATATTCGCATTGAATAAAGAGATTCGTCTGACGAGTATTCATTTAGGCAAAGTTAAATGGGTAGCCGGGTTAAAATATAAAAAGGCTAACTACACAGTAGTTAGCCTTTCAGTATTTTGTAGAAAATTCAGAATTAAATCTAATCAAACCATCATCAATTACACTTCTGTTCCTTCCCGTACTTTGAGTTGGAAACCATTGCCGTGAATGTTGACAATTTCGATATTTTCATCGCCTTTGAGGTACTTGCGGAGCTTGGTCACAAACACATCCATACTACGGGCGGTGAAGTAATTGTCTTCGCCCCAGATTTTGGTAAGTGCTTCTGAACGCGGTAAAATATTATTGATTCTCATGCAAAACATCTTGAGCAAGGCAGCTTCTTTTGGCGAAAGTTTTGATTTGTCGCCATTGTGGTTGAGGATGCGTAGCGGGAAGTTGAAATGGTATTCACCGATAACAAATTCTTCCGGCTCTGCCTGTGTGTCCTGCTTGCTGCGTTTCAAGACTGCTTGTATGCGATACAATAACTCTTCTGAATCAAAAGGCTTGGTGATATAATCATCCGCACCGATTTGAAAGCCTTGTATTTTGTCGTCTTTGAGCGTTTTCGCAGTGAGGAAAATGATAGGCATGTCCTTATTTTGCTCACGAATCTCTTTGCCGAGTGTGAAGCCGTCTTTTTTTGGCATCATCACATCCAAGATACAGAGGTCAAATTTTCCTTTTCCGAAAGCCTCCGAACCTGCCTCGCCGTCAGTGGCAAGCGTGATGTCAAAGTTGTTCATTTCAAGGTAAGAACATAGTACGTCACCAAAATTTTGGTCATCTTCCACAAGTAAAATTTTCGGGCTGTTGTCCATAGCAATATATTTTTAGATAGTTAAATTGTTTTATTGTTTTATGGCTTCATAGCTTCACTGTAACAAACCATGAATCAATGTAACCATGAGACAATGAATCAATCATAAATAAGGGTTTTAACAAATAACAAACAACAATTGATTTGCTACAATTATCAAACCAATTTTATCAATATGTTAAGATTAAGATTTAAATGTAAAATATAAAATCATAAATGTAAAATGTAAAAGTGGTATTCCTACGCTGAAGTTGTGTTTGTTTCTTGTTTTTAGTAAATTGAAAACCAAATAAACACATGCTCAACTGAACCTTTAGTTAGTTGGTTGATTATCAGGGTTTTTAAGTTTAGCCTCAATCTGTATTTTAATTTTCATGCGTTATCCGTCTTTTACATTTGATGTTTTTCATTCTACATTTTTTATTCCTTTCAAGTATTCACATTAAATGGCAGATAAACAGTAAATTCACTGCCTTTTCCGGGTTCACTTTTGACATTAATTTTACCTTTATGTGCCTCAATAATGGCTTTTACATAGCTCAAACCCAATCCAAATCCCTTTACATTATGCACATTGCCCGTAGGCACACGGTAAAATTTATCGAAAATATGTTTCAAAGCATCTTTTGTCATGCCGATGCCTTTGTCTTTTACGCTGACTTCGATGCCTCTTGGGGTATTGATGGTTGAGATGGTAATATTCGGTTTTTCGTAAGAATATTTATTGGCGTTGTCCAGTAGATTGTGTATCACATTGGTGATATGCGTTTCGTCTCCTTCAATAACCGTATCTGTACCTTGAAGTTCTGTGTAAATTTGTCCTTCTTTACGTTCTACCTGCAAGCTTAAAGTCTCTACGGCTTCTTCTATAATATTGTGCAAGTCGATTTTTTTCCATTTCATCTGCACATCTTTCTTGTCTAGCATTGCCATTTGGAGGACGCGCTCTACTTGCTTATTCATCCGCCGATTTTCCTGACGAATAATGCCTGCAAAGCGTTTGATTTTATCTTGGTCATTCAGAATACGCGGATTCTCGATAGAGTCGGCAGCCAATGAAATCGTAGCAATCGGGGTTTTAAATTCATGGGTCATATTATTGAGGAAATCATTTTTTATTTCCGACACTTTTTTCTGTTTAAATATGACCTGAATAGTATAAATAAAGCAAAATAAAATAATACCGGTAAAGACCACAGCTGCCGCCAACATCCGCCAAATCGAACCGCGTACATACTTCGTTGCGCCCGGAAAATAGACCATCAATTTACCGGGAGTTGAGAGTCCGTCGGCTTTAAAAAGTTCGGTTTTATAGGAGTCAGTCATCAACTTTTGAGCGATAATTTTGAGGGTTTCGTCATCATTTTTATCGTTGTGTGGAGCTATAAATTCAAAGACATTGCCGGCACGGGAAAATACCCCATAATCGAAATCCAGACTAATGCCGCGACTCTGCAATTCTTCTTTCAACAGCTTATCCAGATAATCCGGCTTAAAGCGTTCTACCAAACGGCGTCTGCCAAACTTTTGTTGTGACCAAAACGAACTCGCTACCATTGCCGTAGAGAGGTCTATTTTAGTTTTTTTGTAAAAAACCCCCTTACGCTGAATGAAAACACTATCTTTTGGTATTTCCTGAAATTCACTGCGTTGGAGTTCCATGTTTTCCGAGATATGTTCGTAGAGTTCCATTTCCCCGAAAAAATTCTGGTCATTGAGTTCGGGAAAAAGTTCAGCAAGTCCCAAGTCGCGTTTTTCCTTCATTTCCAATCGCATAGATACATCATTGAGCGCGTGAAGTACACTATGATTAAATTGCAACTTGCTGAGGCGCAAATGATAGTTAATCCAATACGATTGAAGCAATATCACGCCAAGCAGCGCGATACTCATCAAACCAATGGTTAGCCAAATTGCTTGTTTATTCATGTAATAATTCGGTGATTTTTGATTTTTGATTTTAGATTGGTTTTGGCGAAAAATTTAATCAAAAATCAAAAATCGCTAACTCGAAAATCGCTGATTTCTCAACAAAACTATGTATTCTCATTAGGCAATGCTCGCATTTAACTTGCATTTAACTTTTCATTAACCGTAACGTATAGGGGTGTTTGTTTATTTTTGTGGAATCAAAATTTACGTTCTTTGTTCGGTGTGCTTGCTTCTTTGCAAAAATTGTGAAATAATCTTGCCATTGAAATGTTAATGATGTTTTAAATCACTTTCCAATTGCGATTTATTCACGTTAATATAAGTGTAACACAGAATGACGAACAAAGAACACAAATAATGTTCATTTATTTTGGTATGTTTATATCTGCCGTAAAAGTAGTTGACACTTTTTGAAATGTAAAATATCAAATTTAAAATGTAAAAGTGCTTGTAGTACGTGTACAATACATTTTCGTTTTTTTATTGTTTAAAAAAATAAAAATCAATAAAATAGAA
>CALHBW010000430.1 GCA_937930625.1 uncultured Saprospiraceae bacterium
TTTTCTGTCCGCAGTCCGCCGCTATTACGCAAGTTAACGAAGACTTCGTAATGACTGCTTTAGCTGTCAAGTAGTTGAGAAAATATTTGCAAAGTCTTGTTTTGATTTTTTAAATAAAAATAAAACACACTTGACAGCTAAACAGGCTGACCGCGAATACTGTAATGACTGCTTTAGCTGTCAAGTGGCATAAAAAATTATTTATAAATCATTGTTTTTAATATTGTTACAAATTAAAACAACAACTTACTTGACAGCTAAAGCAGTCATTACGGAGTTCCCGTCCAGCCTGTAAAGCAGTCATTACGGTATTCGCATTTAACTCTTTACTGCGGACTGCGGACAGATAAACCACCGACCAAATTATCAGGCGAAGCGCAAAGATAGGGAATTGGTGGGGGAAATGTAGGGAGGTTTTGATGGTATATTATGGTGACTGCTAAAGTTGAAATTTCAAAAACCTCAAAAAGTAAGGGGTTGATTTTTAGATTTTTTATTTTTAACACTATAAAATTGCTATTTAGTAACATTTAATCTATATTTGTTTCTAAATAGAAATATTATGGGAGCTAAAAGTCCGAAATTATTACCAAAAGAAAAAAGGATACTCGAACATATAGGTGAAAATATCAAACTGGCAAGATTAAGGAGAAAGTTCACCACAGAGCAAGTTGCCAATAGAGCGAATATTTCCAGAAAAACCCTTTGGCATGTCGAAAAAGGAAGTGAACATATTAGTATTGGGGTCATATTACAAGTACTGTCTGTTTTGGGTTTGAAAGATGATTTGACAAGTATTGCAAAAGATGATGTATTGGGTAGAAAATTACAAGATTTGGACTTAATCATGAAGAAGAGAGGTCCAAAAAAAACTAAATCAACATGAGAGCAATCACAGTATATGCCGATTGGTTGGGTTTGCCGGAAACATCAAAAATGGGAATATTACGAGCCGAAAAATCAAGAGGTGAAGAAGTCTTCTCATTTGAATATTCGGAATCGTGGCTTAAAAGCAGCTATGCACAAGAGATAGACCCTGACCTAAGACTATACGCAGGTCCTCAATATGTAACGGATGAAAAATCCAACTTTGGATTATTTTTAGATTCATCGCCGGATAGATGGGGAAGAATGTTGATGGAGAGGAGAGCAGCAATCATCTCCCGCCAAACAAAACAAGCCAAAAAAAGACTCACAGAATCCGATTTTTTACTGGGTGTAAATGACGAAACAAGAATGGGCGCATTGAGATTTAAATTGGATGAAGATGGTGACTTTCTCTCTAATCAAAACCATAAAGTACCGCCATTTGCGCGTATTAGGGCATTGGAACAAGCAAGTTTGAGAGTCGAAGATGATGGTTTTTTTGAAGATAAAGATGCTCAAAAGTGGTTGATGATGTTGATGGCACCGGGGTCATCTTTGGGCGGGGCAAGACCAAAAGCAAGTGTGATAGACCCAAGCGGACACCTGTGGATAGCGAAATTTCCAAGTAAGAATGATGATAAAAATAGTGGGGCTTGGGAGTTCATTGTCAACCAAATGGCGCACGAGTTGGGCATCAATGTAGCCACTGCACAAGCTAAAATCTATTCCCAAAAACAACATACATTTCTAACAAAAAGGTTCGATAGAACAAGTGATAACCGACGTATTCATTTTGCCTCCGCTATGTCTTTATTGGGATACAAAGACGGCTACAATTATAAAGAGGGGGGCAGTTATCTTGAGTTGGTCGAACTCATAAAGCAATATGGAGTCGAACCAAATGCCGACATCAGAGAGTTATGGCGCAGAATCGTATTTTCTGTTGCCATATCCAACACCGACGACCATTTGAGAAATCACGGCTTTCTACTCTCCAAAACCGGATGGCGACTTTCTCCCGCCTATGATATCAATCCGACTGAAAAGGGAACAGGATTGAGTTTGAATATTTCAGAAGATGATAATAGTCTTGATTTTGATTTGTGTATGGAGGTCATAGATTATTTCAGATGGCAGGAAAAGGAAGCAAAAGAATTCATCAATCAGACCAAAGAAATCGTCAGCCAATGGAAACAAAGGGCAAAGCAAATGAATATCTCAAACCAAGAATTAACGTTTATGGAGTCTGCGTTTGAAAGGTGAAAACTGTACCTCAAAAAGTAACCGTAGCGCGACACTTCCAGTCCGCGCCGCGCTAGCTTTGTACGTATGCAGGGAATGGGGAGACTTTTGCAAATAAGAACAACCCAAAACAGCAAATCTAATTCCGCGTCAACCGCGTACTATCCAATTTCACCAATACCGCAATCATAATCGTAAAAGACAGCAAAGACGACCCGCCATAACTAATCAGTGGAAGGGGAATCCCAATAATTGGCATTACGCCCATCGTCATACCGACATTTACAAAAAAGTGAAAAAACAGAATACTTGCGAGTCCATAAGCATAGTAGCGTGTGAAGTCCTCGCGTTGTCGTTCTGCGATAAAAGCGATTCGTAAGATGAGGGCAATATACAGGAAAATCAAGGTAGCTGTTCCGAAAAAACCATGCTCCTCGCCTACTGTGCAGAAGATAAAATCGGTGGATTGTTCCGGTACATATTTCAGTGCGGTGATTTGTCCTTGCCGGAAACCGCGCCCGGTGAGGCGTCCTGCACTGATGGCGGTTTTGGACTTGTCGAGATTATAAGCTGCGCCGAGCGGGTCAGATTTGGAAGGTTGTAGCCATACGTTAATGCGGTCTTGTTGGTGCGGTTCGAGGAAGTTGTTGAAAGCGTAATTGACCGAGAGCGAGTAGGCTATCGAAGCCACCAAAATAACACTTACAAAAGTAGCGAGTTGCCCTTGTCGTCCTTGCCATGCAAGGGTCGAAAGCAAGACAAATGCCACGCCATCTAAGGCAAGTACATACTCTTTCATGTCATACTGAAAACCAAGTACTGTAACCGTCGTCAGCACCGTAAAACCAAGCAGCCACCACAATTGCCGCGTCTTCATATTACCGATATAGACAATGCTGAAAAATAGCAACAAAATCGCCAATATCGTCAAGGGTTTAAAGACCAATGCAATCACCGACAGCACCGCCACAATCGTTCCCAACATATACAAAATCGCCGGCATTCCCGCCCGAAACAAGACCAAAAACAAAGCCGCAAAAACCAATGCAGACCCCGCATCGCCCTGAATGATAATCAAAGCCATCGGCAAAAGAATGATACCGAGTGCGCTGAGGCGGTGTTTCATCTCTTTGGCGATGTTGATATTGAGCGTACTCAGGTAGGCAGCGAGGGCAAGACAGGTCGCAAATTTGGTGATTTCGGAAGGCTGAAAACGCCCGATTCCAAAGGGCAACTCAAACCAAGACCGCGCGCCCGCAATCTCCCGCCCAAAGACAAAAACCAAGACCAACAGCAAGACCGAAATCCCGTAAATCGGATAAGCAAAGACCTTATAAAATCGAGCATCCGTAATAATCGCCGCCACTCCTGCAGTCAATGAAATCCCAATCCAAATCAAGTGCGTTCCATGCTTTGCGCCAAAATCAAACATCTCCGGCGCATCCACATAGCCCACTGCATATACCATCAAAAATCCCACGAGGACTAAGCCCAAATATAGAAAAACTGTTAGCCAGTCCGTCTCCCGCGATGTAGTCCCTCTTCTACTCATTTAATTGCCAAATTGGACACAAAAATAGCAGGCATTTTTAAAATGCCTGCTATTTAGACGTTAATGATTGCTTAAAAAAACAATTTTTTTATTCTACGGTCAAATAAGGCTTCAATTTCTCAAATAATTCACCGGAAATCGCCCTCACTTTCCTCAAATCATTCACCGTCGAAAATACGCCGTGATTATCGCGGTAAGCGACAATAGTTTTCGCTTTTTTCCAATCAATGTACGGATGCTTTTTGAAATCGTCTTGAGTAGCTGTGTTGAGATTGATTAACTGAATAGGTGTTGGGTCAAGTTGCAATTGTGGGCGAATATTTTGAAACGTACTATCCGCCAAACCATAAACCTCACTAATCTGATTAATGGAATGAAAACCGCCAAGTGCCTTGCGATATTTGACGATACGCTCCGAGTATTTCGGACCGATGCCGTATAGCTTTTGCCAATCTTCGGGAGTGGCTGAATTGATGTTGATATTAATAAGAACGGGCTTGGGTTTCGGTTTTTCGATTGCTTGTACAATTGATTCGGATGCAGGTATTTCTTCTTCTTTTGCCGGAATAATATTGACGTAAGGTTCAAGACGAGCATAATCTTCCCGTTTAAGCGAATATATCTTTTGCAGGTCTTCTTTTTGTCTAAATTGAGCACCGCTTTCCCGGTAATTAATGATGTTATTGGCAGCTTTTTTTGTCAAACCTAATTTCATCAAATCACCAAATGTAGCGGTATTGGGGTCGAATGGAAAATAAACGATTTTGGGTTTTGATTCGATAACAGGCGTTTCATTTTTCGATTCAAATGATGCTTTTTCGGCTTTCGGCGAAGCCGGAATATTTACATAATTTTCCAATCGTTCATAATCCGACTCCTGCAAACCATATACTTTTTTGAGGTCTTCTTTTTTGTAAAATTTGCCGCCCTTTTCGCGAAAATTAATGAGAATATTTGCCGTTTTACCCGATAAACCGAGCGTTGTCAATTCCTGATAGGTAGCAGTATTTGGATTGAAGGAAAACAAACGAGTTTCGCGTTTTCCACTCGCTGTTTTTTCCTTCTTTTTGTAATAAGATGACGAATATTTTTTATCGTAATTGTCGCTATTCTTATCGTCATTCTTGTAATAATTGCGCGAATTGTAGGCATACGATTTGGTCTTTTCAGGCGGCTCGTATGAATCATAAAATGCTTCTACCTCTGCTTTAAATTCAGTAAAATCCGTCGGTTCATTTTTTGAGAAAAAGTGAATATATACATGCGGAAAAAAGAAGGTAAGAACGATAAGTACAGATAAGCCTACAACCCCGTTTCGTTCAGAACGAGTAAAGTGAAATTGGTCTTTCCAAGCATCCATTTTGGGCAAGGTTTTAAGGAACATTCAAAAGAGGTCATCCAAATGGCGAAAATGATTTCTTGAATGTTCCTGTGGGTGAAAAAATATCATAGAAATATATTGCTCACAAGGTCATACAGGTGGGTGCTTAGAGAGATTTCAAATATAAATTGTTTTTCGGGACTCACCAAATTTTCCGAGAATTTTCTTATATAAAAAAATGAAAAGTATGGAATTGTAGGATTAGAATAGCACAGATGTCCGAAAAAACGTATTTTTGTACACTTTTTCATCAAAAATTAAGTCGGAAGTAAATTTAAATTTAAACTTCGACTTAAACTTAAACTTAAACTTCATGCGGTTTGGTGTAGTCATTTTCCCCGGTTCCAATTGTGATAGTGACATGGTGCACGTCATCGGCGAAGTCATGGGACAATCTGTGGTTGAGTTGTGGCACAAAGACACCCAATTACCGGGCTTTGGCGAGGGTGATTGTATCATATTGCCGGGTGGATTTTCGTATGGCGATTATCTGCGGAGTGGCGCGATAGCGAGTCATTCACCTATTATGAAATCGGTTATCGAATTTGCCAATAATGGCGGTTACGTATTCGGCATTTGCAATGGTTTTCAGATATTATGCGAATCCGGTTTATTGCCGGGCGCATTATTACGCAATGAAAATCAGCGTTTTATTTGTAAAAATATTTATTTAAAAACCAATACACGAAACAGCGACCTCACTCGCCGCGTTAATACAGATGAGCCGCTCAAAATCCCGATAGCACACGCCGAAGGACGTTACTATGCCGATGCCACCACGCTCCAATCTCTCCAAGAAAACGACCAAATTCTATTTCAATATTGCGATGAAAATGGTGCAGTCACTCCTGCTGCCAATCCAAACGGTTCGCTCGAAAACATCGCGGGTATCTGCAATGCCAATCGCAATGTATTCGGCATGATGCCCCACCCCGAACGCGCTTCCGAAATTGTACTTGGCAATACCGATGGACGCGCTCTTTTTGAATCGCTGATTGAGAATGTCGCTGTCGCGTGATTGACTTTTATGATTTGTTTGTGAAACGATTAACTTTTTATTAACCGAGATTGAGGTAGGGACATTGTATCTTTGCCTGTATAATAATTGATTGGTGCTTGAAATTGTACCCGCATTTATGAGAATAACAAAACTACATATCGAAAATTTCAGAGGATTTCGCGGTACACACGAGATTGAATTTTCTGATAGTAATATTCACGCTGTTGTTGGAGTGAATGGGGCGGGGAAGACTTCTGTTTTGGATGCGATTGGGATAATTTTGAAAGAAGTAGCTGCGTTTACAATCGAAGGTGATAGACAAGTCTTTTTAAAGGATGAATTGAATCTTGTTAACGTTAATTCTGACCATACTACATTAACTTTTTATTTAAACGACGGTGATGATGCAATTATCCGATATGATTTTCAAAAAACGTGGAGAGGTTTTGCATATCTGAAGATATTACAACCACTAAAGAACTTATTGGAAACTGAGGACTACAACACTCTAATTTATTATCGTTCAGATAGAATTTTTCATCAAAGTCGAGGTCTGAAAGTGAATATATATGAACACAACGCAGATGAAGACATATTTTTAGACCATTACAAAGGTGCATTTAGTATGCAAACTGATTTCAGCGATATATTTGAGTGGTATTTAAAACAAATTAACATCCAAAATAATGAAAAAGTAAAACGCCAAAATTTGAATTATGTGCTGCCAAAATTATCCAATGTAACAGAAGCTCTGAATTGTTTTTTTAATAATCTTCAAGATACTACATTATCAAAGATGGAGATTGATATAAACCCCGACAGCGGTGAACAGATTATAGTCATAAACAAAGTTGATGGACAAATAAAATTTAGTCTACTTTCCTCCGGCGAAAAAATGGTCTTAGGCATGGTCTTAGACATCGCCTACCGCATGTCCATCGCCAATCCACAGCTCGAAAATCCCTTGGTTTCTGAAGGCATTGTATTGATTGATGAATTGGAACAACACTTGCATCCCAAATGGCAAATGTCTATTTTAAAGGCATTGACCGCGACATTTCCGAATGTACAATTTATCGTAACGACTCATTCTCCATTGGTTATCAATCAATTAGAAAATCACCAATTGAGTATTTTGGATGATTTTAAAATAATACCCGGTAAAGAAGTTCATAAGGTCTATGGGCGCGATGTCAATGCAATTATTGAGGATTTTATGGGTGCGTCGCATCGACCATTAGATGTGAAAGCCCTGATGAATGACATCGAAAAACTACTCGACGACGAACATCCAAACACCGAACGCGCCAGAAAAAAACTAAACGAATTGAAGGCAATCATCGACCCGAATGATTACGAAGTCATCAAACTCGAAACCCAAATTGTGATGGAAGAAGATGAG
>CALHBW010000431.1 GCA_937930625.1 uncultured Saprospiraceae bacterium
CCCATCACCATCACCGAAGAAATCAAAACCGCAATCGGCAAAGCCATCGGTATCAGCGATGTAGAGAGGTAAAATAACAACTCTAATATTATCGAAACTTCTAAACCTTTTCCCACAATATCATCAATATATTTCCATAAAAATTGCATAATCAATACAAACAATGCAATAAAGAAAGTCATGATAAATGGCGGAACGAAGCTCGTAATTAATAATTTATCGAGTTTTTTCATCTGCTCTTTATTCGTTGATTCGTTACTCGTTGATTCGTATGTAAATTAGTATCTGCATTCTTAACTCTTGTATGTTTTTGGCAAAAGATGAGTAAATGAATAGATGAATAAATGAGTAAATTTGAAATGAAATAATGCTTTAATGAATCAATAAACTCAAGCGTAAAAACATCTACTCATTTTATCATTTATTCATCTACTCATTATGGTAGTGGCTCTGCCATGTTAGGAACGAACAATACATTTTCCGCGAATTTACGTAGAAAAAATGTGAGATGTGATGCTGATTTGGAAATTTAAATGTTTTGTAACGAACGAATAAGTAGTTCGTTTATTTTTTTAACACCTTCGTAAAACAACATTTTTGTTACATTCTCACTTTTATCTCGTCTTAATTTATATTACAAACTATACGTTATGAGAATGTTACGCTTCTTATTTCGTATAATTTTCATAGTCCAAATTTCATTTTAAATAAGGCAAGAACTATCTTTGCGGTGTCCTAAGTTCAAATGACACATGCAATTTGTTTTTTGAATTCGGAATTTAAAACATGTTTTTTGGATTTTTTTCACAGCACAACCAACCATTTATATATTACACTGCGTTATAGTAGTTGAAATGAGAAATGAATAGATGAATAAATGAGTAAATATTATTATAGCATTGCATCATTATCGCATTGTCGCATTAAAAACATTCACTCATTAAACATTCACTCATTCACTCATTAAATCAAAATGAAGTACTCGCAACATAGCACAGAAACTGAACTCATCGAGGGATGCCGTCGCAAAGACCGTCTCGCGCAGGAGTACTTGTACCGCAAGTATTACGGCAAGATGATGAGTGTGGCGATGCGCTATGCAGGTTCTCAGGAAGAAGCACTTGAGATTCTCAATGCGGCATTTTTGAAAGTCTTTCATGGCATTGAAAAATACCGCCGTCGCGAGCAGAGTTCCTTTAGCGGCTGGGTAGCCACGATAGTCACCAATGCGTCAATAGACCACATTCGGCGACATACCAACTACCGCAACCGTATGGAGTTCAACATCGAAAAAGAACCCGCGATAAGCAATTTGGCATTAGAACATTTGGGGATGGAAGACCTCTTCCGCCTTATCCAAAAATTGCCGAAAGCCTCGCGCACCGTATTTTCGATGTATGCTATTGACGGGTACAAGCACCGCGAAATTGCCGACATTCTCAACATTAGTGAGGGTACATCAAAATGGCATTTTTCGAGTGCAAAAAAAGAACTACAACGATTGATTATCAATCAGGATAAGCATTTAAAAGCAGTGTAATGAGCGTCCCTAACGACATAGAAAATTTTGATTGGGGGAAATTAAAAGAACACGAATTCGAGTTCAATGAAGCGGCTTGGCAAGACATGGAAAGTCGCATCAATGCTACCGAATCGCCCTTTAATTTCCTTCGGAATATACAATCCTTTCTCACATTGGCAACGGTATTTTATTTCCTTGTCGTGCTGGTACTGGTATATCATGTAGCATCAAAATCATCTGATAATCAAACAATAACTAACACAAAAGCTACTCAAGAAATCAACACAGCCTTGTGGCTCCCGTTTTTAGAAAGCAATATTTATCAAGCACCCAACTCTCCCTACCTCTGGAACCTGACCGCCACAAATACCTACTTTGGCGAAGACCTGCCCGTACTCCTGGCAGGCGACGCTAAGGCGGCAGCCCCTCGCGCCATGACCCTTTCCGAGCGTCTCCAAAACTACGACGCCTTTACGAATCCCGATAAAGTTTACCTCCATATTGACCGCACACTCTACCGTCCCGGCGATGATATTTGGTTCAAGGCTTATGTACGTGACGCAGGTACATTACGCGCCAGCAACATGAGCGAAATGCTCTACGTCGAACTTATTAATCCTGCGGGAAAAATACTACACAAACGCAAACTCACGGCACTCAACGGACAAGCAAAAGGTGACTTTCGAATCGGAGAAGAAATGTCCGGTGGTATTTATAAATTAAAAGCTTATACCAATTGGCAGCGCAATTTTGAAGATTATTTTGAAAGGGAAATACAAGTACAAAAACCTGTCATTCCCAAGCTGGCAATGCAACTCGAATTTGAGCGTAAAGCCTATGGCGCAGGTGATGAAGTCACGGCTAACTTAACGCTCAAAACTCCTGATAATCAACCTTTAAAAGAAAATTCATTTGAATACAAAATAAATATTGACGGAAAAGAAATCCTAAATAAATCAGCCACTACGGATGCCGAAGGCAAATCTAATGTGAAGTTCATTTTACCCGATGAATTAGATACAACTGATGGCTTGCTGAATGTCGTGATTGACTATAAAGGAACAAAAGAATCCATTGCGCGTGCCGTACCGATTGTCCTGAATAAACTTGATATGCAATTCTTCCCTGAAGGTGGTGAATTGATTGGTGGAATACCTGTACGAGTGGCATTTAAGGCATTGAATGAATTTGGAAAATCGGCAGATGTAGAAGGTGTTATTATCAATTCAAACGATGAAAAAGTGATGGCGTTCCAAAGCTACCATCAGGGTATGGGAGCGATAGAATTTACGCCTGAATATGAAGATACCTACACCGCAAAAATCACAAAACCACGCAACATCACCCAAACTTTCAAATTACCCGTAGTCAACGGAACAGGTTTTGCCCTCAAAATTGACAATCGCAAAAAATCGTCTCTGGATGTAGGTGTAGTTTCTACACAAAAAGCAAAATTAACCCTCATCGTGCAGTCGCGTGGGCAGATTTGGTTGGAGAAAAAGATAAATGTCAAATCCGGTATTACGCCCGTGACAATCTCCACTTCTAAGATGCCAATGGGTATCGCGCAGATTACGCTGCTGACGCAAAATGAAACAGAGCTTGCCGAACGACTTGTTTTTCTCAATAAACACAAGCAATTGGATGTCTCGATTAGTACGGATAAAAAACAATATTTGCCGCGCGAAAAAGTCGAAATGACCATTAAGGTGAAAGACGAAAACGGCAGACCCACACCCGGCAATTTCTCCCTCTCGGTAGTCGATAATAGTTTACTGTCATTTGCGGATGATAAGCAAGCAAATATATTGGCACACACCTTACTGTCGTCTGATATTAAAGGAAATATAGAAGAACCAAATTTTTACTTTGAAAAAGATAATGCGAAAGCAGACGAGGCACTTGACTTGCTGATGATGACGCAGGGTTGGCGCAAATTTGAATGGAAACGCATCAATATCGCTGATAATATTGCAGTCAAATATGCCAATGAAAAAGCAACACTCGCAGGTGTACTTCGAGGCGAAAACAGCCAAGTGCTTGCTGATGCTTCCATCCGTATATCGGGTACATCTCTACGCCAACGGACGGACGAAAATGGTAAATTCCGCTTTGAAAATGTGGATATATCGAAGGGAGCGCATCTTCAAATTCAGGCAGAAGGCTACCCTGAAAATTGGGCGAGAGTCAGACAACATAGCGAGGCACTTTCTTTCCTCCTTAACAAGCAGTCTGCTAAGGTGGCGGACATGAGCAATTATGGCGGCAGATACACCTCAACCCGCATTGAAGCCATTCCCGCAAGGTACGAAATCGTTACCGAACAATACGAAATCCAACCCGCTTCCAGCCAAATGGTCGCTACCGAACCTGTATTTGAAAAGGTCATGGATAGCATATTAATAAAACCTGCTACGGCTACGGAAGCTGCTCAATATCAACTGTTTGTAAAGGATGTTTTAGTCGAAAAAGCAGCCTATGAAGAGGTAGAAATTCCTGCCGAATATGGTACAACCGAGCGCAGGGTACTCAAAACACCTGCTACGACTCGTGAGATAGCTATTCCTGCTCAATATAGTACGATTACCAAGCGCGTATTGGTCGGAAATGAGTATAGAACCGTCACCGAAACAGTATATACCCAAGCTGCAAACACGAAACTATCGGAGGAACAGACTTGGACAGAAACACTAGAGAGTGCCGCAGTAACATTCGCATGGGAAACTCCGCAAAATAACTTATCACTCCCCGATTTGAACGGAAAATTATCCGCGACGGGAGTTAGTATGAAAGATATTGAAGAGGTAGAAAATAGAAATGTAGCGAGTTACAAAATGTACTACCTCGAAGAAGTAGAAGCCGCTAAGGAAGAAGAAGTTAAGATACCCGCGAAATATGTGACCAAAGAAAAAAGGCTGCTCGTAGAAGCTCCGAAAATGGAGAAAGTAGAAGTTGCTGCACAATTTATTGAAGTAGAAACTTGGGTGAAAAATGGGCAGGGCGATTACGAGATTAAAATGGAGCAGCGAGAGGTCGTCCCGGCGCATTTCATGTACCATATTACTCCTGCGAAATTTGATACAATTCAGGAGCAAGTGAAAATTTCCTCGCCCACAGCGCAATTCAAATTTACGCCACCCCATTACGAAGTTCGCTCAAAAACCATCACCAAATCAGCAGAAGAAGGTTTCACGATGAACGGTTTTTACCGCGCTCGTTCTTTCTATGCCAATAAATATGACAAGCCGCGTAAATCCGACAAACGCACCGACTTCCGCCCGACCATTTATTGGAATACGAATGTAGATATTGGAAATAGCGGTACAAAAACACTAACATTTTACAACTCGGATGCCAGCACGACTTTCCGTACAGTGTTAGAAGGTTTTTCGGAAAAAGGTGGTATTGCACAAGCTACGCACAAGCATCATACGCAGATTCCGCTTGGAATGGATGTCAAAGTGCCATCGAATATATTGCTTGGAGATAAAATCTCTATTCCACTGACAATCAGTAATAATTCGGGAGAAGACGTGACAGGTACACTCAAAATAAAAGCACCAAAGCATTTTAAATTATTAGAAGAAATCCCGACAGAACAAAATATT
>CALHBW010000432.1 GCA_937930625.1 uncultured Saprospiraceae bacterium
CGGCAGGGTGCGCGTACAATTCAAATGGCAAACAGGCAATGAAATGACTCCGTGGATACGGCAAGTCACCAACCATGCAAGCGGCGATAGAGGAACTTACTTTGTACCCGAATTGGAGGATGAAGTATATATAGATTTTGTGCAAGGCAATCCTGACCGCGCATACATGCAAGGCGCAGTCTATCACAGCAAAGCCACGCCCGAATTTTTTGACCCCGACAATAATTACAAAACCATCAAAACACGCAGTGGGCATCTGTTCAAATTTAATGATACATCAGGCGGTGAGAGTATTACGATTACGGA
Organism: uncultured Saprospiraceae bacterium; assembly: GCA_937930625.1. Lineage (GTDB taxonomy): Bacteria > Bacteroidota > Bacteroidia > Chitinophagales > Saprospiraceae > JAHDEO01. The sequence goes on from CALHBW010000432.1 coordinate 307, forward strand.
TAAAAACGGTAATATCATCCACATTGATACGGCAGGAAATAATATCACGATTTCCGCATTGGAAAATATGACGCTCAATGCCAAAAATATGAATATCAATGTGCAGGAAAACCTATTTGTAGGCGTAGGACATAATATGGAAACCAACGTTGGCAAAAACAATCGCCTCAGCGTAATAGAAGACCAAATTATCACTTCTAAAAATGAAGACAAAAAAGTAGGCGAGGAAATCAAAGTGATTAGCATGGATTACAAACAGGAAGCGCAAGAAATCCTAACAAAAACAAGTGGAAAAATCACGACGAAAGCAGGCGGTAAAATCAAAATAGCCAGCGCAGCTACTATTGAATATGGAGAGTAGCAAATGTAAAATGTAAAATAATAAATGTAAAAGTGCCAATAGTACGCACACAAAACCTATTCATATTTATTTTTTTTCGCTAAAAAAATAACTTATAAAAAATCGCGTACTACAAATTTACATTTATTATTTTACATTTTACATTATCAAAAATTCACTCATTTAAAATTCACTCATTCACTCATTATACCTCTCATGTCGCAAATAAATATTACCACACCGCCGTCTATCACACAAAGCCAAAATCAAATTGGAGGCATCACTGTGACCACTGCGCCCGCTTTGGTGAGTGATACTGACCACGACGATTTTGAGCAAGATGAATATTACGACATCAATGCAGGTGTATTTTTTGATGGTACGCTCAATAATAGAACCAATGTCAATGCGAGAATAGAAAAAGAGAAAGGACCGAATGGCAACCCGGTCATAGCAGATTTGTATATAAAAGATCAAGGCAGCTATCAAAACGAACATTCCAATGTATCGCGTTCCGAACCCGCTTACAAAGAATTTCAAAGAGGCAAACTCATACAATTTCGTTTGTATATAGAAGGCATTGGTACAGAGGATGGGGAGAAAGACAGCAAAGTTGGCGCAGGACTCGGAACGGGCGGAACAGGCGTACCCGCAAAAGTAAAAAAAGCGTGCAAAAAAGTAGTCGATAAAATCAAACAGAAAGGCGTTAAATTCATTGATACGCTCACGATTGATACCTTCGGATTTAGTCGAGGCGCAGCAGCCTCCCGGCATTTCATATACGAACTCTACAAACGAAAAGGACAAATAAAAGCAGTCTATGGCGGAACCCCCGGTGCTCCTCCAACCATCATCAAATACGACACCGACTACGGCGCACTCGGCGAATACCTCCAAGCCGCCGGCATAGAAATCAGGTCGCTCGTGGTACGTTTTACAGGACTTTACGACACTGTCGCTTCCTATGGCGTCGTACATTCCAATGATACGCGCGACCTCGGATTGGACGCAGTAAGATATTCCGTACACGTTTTGCAATTGGCGGCAGACGACGAACATCGCGCCAATTTCAGACTCACCAATATCAATAGCAAAGGTAGTTTAGAAAGATTCCTACCCGGTGTACATTCCGATATTGGCGGCGGATATGTGGATGGTTCTGATGAAGAAATAAAACTAAATTACACCATCACTTCGCTTCCTGCCCTCGAAAAAGACCGCAAATATTTGATAGAACAAGGCTGGTATCTACCTACTGAAATCACCCTTGATAAATTTTGGGGAACACTCTACGGAAGGCGTTCCGGGCTTAGTTACAAATATAGTTTTATACCTTTACACATTATGACCGAATATGCGATTAGCAAATTGGTCGAATTTAATATGGGTAAAATCAAGGGTTCATATAGTATTTCGGATGCTATTTTGGTACAAACCAAGGCAAGGCTCGACAAGTATGTACTCGGCAATGCCGGCAAAATGTCCCTCACTAATCCCGCAGATAAAATAATGCTGAAAACATTGAGAAACAGGTACTTCCATTTTTCGGCAAATTATAAAGGGATAGGTATGAATCCGAATATAGAAAATGGTGTTCGCAAAAGAGTAATACAAAACGGATGACAAGCAACTTGAAAAATTCCAAATTCCAAATTCCAAATTCCAAGGTATTTTGCGTTATATTTTGTTGGAATTTGGTCATTAAAATGTCGAACTTACTCAAGTCAGCGATTTACTCGCAACTTGGGTTAATCGTTTTATTTTTGGTAATATTCCATTTCGGATGCACCACCAATACAGTCCAACAGCAAAGTCAAGACAATCACATGGAAAAATTTGAATGGCTACCGGCAGCCTGCGCCCCAAAACTGTATCCCGCCGAAATCGTCAAAGGCGACTTCATTTTTGAAGGCGGAAAAAGCATATACATTCCTGCAAAATGGCTCATGCACAATGGCTGGGGCGATGCAGGCTCCATGCATATTGTAGGCGACGATTTCAAGCCTGTTCCCGTTCAGTTGGAAATCACATGGCTATCCTATACAGAGCGTAAATTTTATACCGGAAAATTTGACCTGCCTCAAAGAAAAATACGTGAACTATTCGAACAAGGATACACCGACGACCGAGGCATCAAAGAAACATTCAGTACACTCAATGTAGGAGTAGCCCCCGGCGGCACCGTCGTTCTTTGGATATTCGGCGCAGGCTTGGCACTCGAAATAGACCAATTTCAAGCCTCCGAAATACAAATGACCATGAAAGAATTTATGCCCGATGGTGTAGATGACCTTGACGAATACATAAAATTGGTACTCGAAGATGTAGAAGGCTCCGAGACATTCAGTTCTCAAAACATACCCTACCAAGCATGGTCAGAAACCTACCGTCCCCGATACGCATGGACACCCCAATTCACCTTCGCCGATGGCGGGCAACACACCAAACTCCTTGCCCGATTTTACAATGGCGAACACTATTTTGTAGAACACACCAATCCAATACTAACTCAAAATAAAACATGGGCAGTTCCCAAATATTATCGCATCAATTGGACGGATAAAAACCAAAACAACTACGGCGCACACATCTATTTTGATGAAGGAGAAACCTTCGCAGCCTTTCGCCAATTATTCGAGCAGAATAAAGCCACCAAAGCCCAACTAAACATTCAAATAGACAAATACAATAGTAATATCAGTATTTTTTTGATGAATGAAAACGAAAAAATCCCCCTCACGCAAACTAAAGTAAAAGTTTACTCAAAATAATAACAAAGCCCCAAAAGGGCGAAATAATACAGCTTGGGGCGCAGCCCTAAGAAAAAAATGCAAATAACCACACCACATATCATATCGAATATTCGACTGAATGACGACTCAACACCACGTCATTATTCAGCAGAAATATGCAATATGACCAAGCAAGGCGAAAAAAAGACCTATACCGCCGTTGCACAGACATTCCAACTCAATTACTTGGGTACACAAGGCGAATTTCGGCATTACCAAATGAATGTAAAAGACCGTTTTTACCTCAACGAAAGATACAACATCATCCAAAAACTCAACAAAGCCCAAAACATCGGATTGACCATTGCCAAAATAAACGACCGTCTCGAATTTGCGACCGATTCCCACTTCAAATTCATCAAAATTGCCAACCCTCAAACCATTCGTGATACTTGGCAAACGATACGCCCCCAAATCCTCGACATGCACCCCGACCTCAATACAATGGCGCAAAATTTTGACCAACAATTAAAAGACGAAAACATCCAACAACTCTATCAAAACGATAATTTTTTCAACTTCTTTTTTGCGAATATTTTCCAACAAAAAATAGAACAAGGAGTAGAAACGGAAACAGAAAAAATAGTGGCGGAT
>CALHBW010000433.1 GCA_937930625.1 uncultured Saprospiraceae bacterium
TTCAAAAATCTTAACTTCTTTTTTGGACATTTTTTCATCTTGATGAAAACCATAATGATTTTCTAATCCCACCAATGCAAAAAACTGTAAATCTTTATCTTTATGCTGTATAAAGTCCATAAAAATATCTTTTATACCTTCAATGATGTAACGATGATTCAATTCATCCAACCACCTCAATGCTTCCGTTATTCTTTTTATGTAACGTTTGCTTTTGTCAGGTTTGGTTTCAATAATCTCTTTAACATATTTCAGTAACATTGCACTTGACCGCAACGCCAATCGAGCCTCCTCATGCTCATCGTAATGCACTTTCAGAACATCCGGGTTTTCTGCATCAAATTGCTCATCTTTCACTACAATATCATACGGTAAACTATTAATCATTAGTCGCGCGATTTCGTGTTCCCAGTAACTTGCTTTACGACCTTTAGTTTCGCATAATTCCCGGTGCAAAGCAAGAAGTTCATCCAAATCCTCTTCACTTTTTTCAATTTCACGCTCGTCAAGTTTACGGTATAGCTTACGGATTTCTCGTTTGTCTTCTTTGGTGTCTGTATTTTTTCTATTACAAATTTCTAATATTTTTTTACCTATTTTGTTGACATTCATTTTGTTGTAAAATTAGAATACTCAATCAATCTTATTTCTTTTAGTTTCAAAACTTACAGATATATCATTGTAGGTATCAACATAATGATAAGATTTCATAATTTTTCCCGCCAAATAATCCTGACTTTCTTTAGGTGAGTCAAATTTAATTATCAAAGCTTTTTTATCTGTTTCATCCGGCAAAATTTCTACTTCACCATCAGTATTTTCTTTTGATGCACTCAATACTTGCGCCATCGCCCTTTTGCTTGGAGTTCGTGTCAATTTTAAGTGTACTTTTGTTCTCATATTAAGTCTAATTTCACGAAAAATATTTTTATTCCTTCCGAAACAACCACCAATCATACCCAAACTGTTTCTCCACCACATACGCCGAATGCAATTTTGCAGTATCGCCAAGCGGCACGTAATAATAATCAAAATAATCGTCAGTACGAATATCTTTATTGTACAATAATTCATCAATGGCATTGAGTTGTCCTGTTTTCCAATAATACATGGTGGAGGGTTGGAAGGTCCAATGCACACCGAGTTTAACGGGTTTTTCTACTTTAAGGTTTTCAACGTATAAAGCCATCTCTTTGGTGTGTTTGTCGTACCACCATTCGCGACATTGGGTAAAATTGATGTGTGGTACGAGATGTATCACTGAAAATAGTCCAATGCCAATGAGCAGTCTGTTCGCCCATTTATTTTCCCATAATAAAAGACACAAAGCCACAGGCAACAACCCAAGCGGCACGAGCATCAAGGCAGTCCGCAGGATAAGATAATTGGTGCCCATCACATGAAATTGCACTTTTTGTATAAGGATAACACTCAAAATAATCAGTACCGTAGCCAATAAAAAAGTAGTCCGTGTGTCTTGTGGTTTTCGGATAAATTGACGGGTAGCGTGTACCGTAGCCATGATGACCAATGCAATTGCCAAGCAAGTAAATATAATAATAGTATTCTTGCCAAAATAGCCATCCGCTTTGGTTTGAAGGTAGTCGCGCACCATCGTCTCGAGGCTCTGATAAAGCGAACTTGAACCATATTTAAATTCGCCGCCTGTGCTAAGAAATTGAATCGGACGATATAATAAGGCTGCTAATGTAATGAGGAAAGGTAATGGTGTGAGCGAGTGTGTGAATATTTTTTTCGTATTATTTTTTTCAAAAAACAATACATAAATTAACCATAAATAAAAAACGCCTGTCAGTGCCATGAGGTAATTGAGCGCGACAAAATTGCTCATAACAGCAAGGAAAGCGCCTGAAAATGAACCAATTGCAAATTTATTTTTTCGAGTGTCTATATATTTCCAGAGGAAATAAAGGCTCATCATTATCCAACCGCAAATCATACCGTAGCCACGCGCGAGTGCGAAAAATTCGAGTAAATACGGACTCAAATTGAGTATTAAAAACGCTGCAAATGTCAGCCAAAACGGACGCCACATTTCCCGAACCAATAAATACGAAAAAATGAGATACACCAAATGCGTCAATAAATTGGGCAGTCGCACAGAAAATTCTGATACGCCAAACAGCTTGACCGTCCCCTTCATGATGAATGTATTGAGCCAGTGCAGATTGGCAGTTCCCCAGCATTTTGGGCTGTGGAAACATTGCCAAATATTCATATTGAGATAATTTAGGTAGGTGCTGCTTTCGTCGTGTGTCATGGAAAGCAGACAGGCGCGTGCAGTCGTGTAGGCAAGCAGCAGCGCAATAGTACCGCCGAAAATGAGATATGTTGTTTTTGTTTTCACAATTCGTAAAACAAAGATAGCAGGCATTTTGAGAAATGCCTGCTATCTTTTATAAATTCCGAAACCCAAGTACTTAATAATTGAATTTTTCAGTACGGAAATTCAATGTTCTATTCTTTCTGAAATACTCCATGATACCGACACTGCCGTGTTTGTTAGGCAGTATTCGGAAATAAAGTGCATCCGAATCTCTTTTAATTTTATCGTTGGTATATTCGCCTTCAATTTTTGTAAGCGTGTGTATGTATCCTTCTCTTTCCTGTCTATTATAATCAAAATAAACAATAGAAAATGCGTCTTCTCCTTTATTTTCTTGCAAAAAATTGAAGTCAAATCCACCGTAATAATCCACAAAAGCACCTAATAGTGAAATATTAACCAAGCCATAACCTTGAGGAAGCTCAAAACTGGACTTTTGTTTTTTGGCTATATTGACAGCCACTAACTCAAATTCGGGAGAAAACTCCAAAATATATAAGTCTTCCACTACAATTTTTGTCAATCCGGCATTGCTCGTACCACCTAATGCTGCAGCAGCAATGCCCAAAGCAATACCTGCGCCACTTGCTGCTTTTCTGTATTGCTCGGCTATCAAATGATAGTTGCCATCTTGGGTTTTGGTCATTTCGTGGAAGTATAAAAAGCCCTTATCGTCGAGTTTGCCTTTGGCATCAACGGGCAGTTTTTTGCTCAGTTCTCCACCCCAAGCCAAGTTTTGATTAAAAATGTACTCTCCTTTTTTGTCCATTTTCTTAATCATAATACCCTGACTTTTGCCGGACATGACACGTTCTTCGCTATCGTAATAATAGCCCATGAGCGTAACCTCTTCGGTATCTTCGTCAAAAAATGTACTTGTGACCATGATACTATTTTTGCCATCAGACATCTTCTTTTCAAATAACTTTTTGCCTGTATTCATATCAATACCCAGCATGTAAAAGTCCATTTTTTTACTCATCAAACCGGGGCGTCTGATAACAGAAAGTAATGCCAAATCCTTGTTTGCTCCAAGTAAACTGACCGCTTCAATTTCCTTAGAAGCCTTGTCGGATGTAAAACTCCAGCCCTTTTCACCCTTTGAATTGGGAATAAATTTGACTTCGTAGCCCCATTTTTTGTATTTTCTATTCAAAAAAGAAAGAAATCCCTTATCTTTAACTCCCAAGACACCTGTTGAATTTTCTACCAATGAATTTCCGTCAGGATTCACCAAGATTTCTTTGGATTTGACTTCTTCCGTGCTTTTTGAGATAAGCTCACCTGTCTTTGAATATTGTCTGTACGTGATTTCGTTCTCTTTAAAATCAATAAATTTCAGTAACAAATTGTCACCATTATATTCGCCATCTACAAGCGACAAATATTTTGAGCCTGTAATGGTTTTTTTACCAATTTCATTCATATTGGCATCCAGAAATTTTACGCTATATACGCGGGTTTTTCTGTCTTTTTTCTCTACTTCGTAGAAAAAGTAATAACCGTTTCCTTCATTTCCTTCCATGAGTGTTCCGGCATTTTTAAGTTTGAATGCTCGAACGTTTTCAATAGAAGCTTGTTGACCATACATAAAGGTCGTGCAGCAAAGTAATGCAATGAAAATTAATCTTCTCATAATTTAGGTTGAATTTTAAAAAAGTTAGTAAAAAGAGTGCTTATGTAATACCATTTTAAACACAAGTTCAAACTCAATAATTGACTCAAGTTGCTGATAATCAACTTAGGTGAATTCCTATAAAATACGTCTGAATTGAACCTTGGAATTTGTTTTTTGGAATTTGAAATATGTTATTCTTCAGAGTTTTCTAATTCTTCTAATAATTTAATGTATTTTCCTTCGGGAAATAGATTTTTATAATTTTTCTTGGCTGAATTAACCACATCCATATCTTCTTTGACCGAAGCTGTGAGGTATTCCGCCCAAACGATGTCTTCCTGATTACCATATTTTTCTTTGGCATTTTGAATGTAATAGAAACTCATTTTGCCTACTTCGCTTAATCTCAAATTATGAACAAAATCCAAAATTTCGTTATAGGCATCCTCATAATCCGGGCTTGCGTGAGGTACTGTTTTAGATAATTGATGTATCTCTTGAGCCAGATATACTTCATAAAAAATACGTCCTACCATACCATGTAGATAGGACTCATCAGGATATTTTTCTATCATTTTCAGAGTATAATAAAGTGCTGTACCCAAACTACCAAAATGAAAATAGGCTTCTACTTTTTCAAATTCACTGCGTTTTTGCAACAGTTCAAATTGGTTTATATCACGAAATTGGAGTTGTTTTCCTGTATTGGGATAATCTGCCAACATGACCTCCAATTTTTCTTTTCTCAGAATACAATCAGGGTGTGTTTTCAATGAGTCTTTTTCCCAATCAATCAATTCATCACTGTCCGAAAATTTGAATACATCTTCTTTTCCTAGCCATTTATCTTTGAATGGATACGCCACCAAATCAAAATGTTGTTTTAAATCAATAGAAGTAATTGAATCTTTCTCGTTGATTTTATCAAGATTCAACAAGCATTGGAGCGCGCCATCAGTGTGGTATTTTGTATTTTTCAAATACTTAACACCAAGTGCATCAGCTTCGCTTTCATGCTCTCGTTTGTGGTATCTGTCTGCAAACAATTTTTTCCTAATAAACTCGGAAAGTGCCTGAAACTGATTATACTCTTGTTGTGCAATTTGTCTGATTTCCTTCTTGACAGATTTAGAATTGAGCAACTCAATATTCTTTCTAATGCTGTGATTTGCATGGTCCAATTTAAGATGCGCCAACTCATGCGCCAATACAAAAGCGACCTGACCTTCATTGTCAAGTCTTGACAATAACTCTAAATTAAATACCAGAGTACCTTCACCAACACAATAGGCGTTGGGATAAGGCGACCTGCCAATAAGCAAACGAGGATTGAGTGCAGCCAACTCAGAATTGGCATTGATAATCTCATCAAAAATAGCCTGAAAATAATCGGTAACCACCGGGTCAAAAATAAAAGCATTATTATTGATACGCTTCACCATATCATCTTTGCGCTTTTCATAAGCTTCCTGAATATCTCTATCTTTTCGCTTAACAAACTGTTGAATATCAGTAACATATTGCGATGCAATGGATTGAATCACTTGCTCTTTTTCTTTACTGTCATCATAAGAACTTGGCAGATAAACAGGAACATCTTGACCAAAAAAAGCAGTAGGAATTGATAAGGCTATAACCCAAAATATGAGCCTCATGGAATTATGTTTTAGTAGTTAACAAATAGTTCGCAAGGGGAAGTTTTTATGTATCATTCATTATGAATGTGGCATAAAGATACACATAAATGATAGGATTTTTATCATTTAGGAATACTTATTTGGCAGTTATTTTTCGCAAAAAATCACTATCAAGCAGAAAGGCACTTCGCCATAATACCGATAATTTCCGTAAAACTCTCCGCTTTGAGCGATGCGCCACCTATCAATCCGCCGTCCACATCAGCTTGGCTGAATAAGGATGCTGCATTGGCAGGTTTGCAGCTCCCGCCATAGAGAATCGTGGTGTTTTCTGCAATGTCTTTATCGTATTGATTGGCGATGAGTTGGCGCAGGGCGGCGTGCATATCTTGCGCTTGTTCGGGTGAGGCGGTGACACCTGTTCCGATAGCCCAAACGGGTTCGTATGCGATGATTATTTTGCTAAAATCTTCTTTAGACAGGTCAAACAGGCTCTCGCGCAATTGCGCTCCTACGTGTGCTTCATGTGTACCTGCTTCGCGAATATCAAGCTGTTCGCCACAACAAAAAATCGGCGTTAATCCTGTTTCGAGGACTTTCTTTACTTTTTCGGCGAGGAAGGCGTGGCTCTCATTAAAATATTTTCGACGCTCCGAATGTCCAATTAGAACATACTGACAACCAATGTCTTTTAGCATTTCCGGTGACGTCTCGCCTGTATATGCGCCCGATGTCTGCGTATAACAATTTTGACCGCCAACACCAAAAACCGCATTATTTTTCTCCGAAATATAATTGACACAATTAGCCAAATAAGGTAAAGGCGGATGAATGGCAACTTTTACCTGTTTGGGTAAATTATTATTGGAAAGATATTGATTAATGTCATTGGTGAGTTGAATAGCTTCGTTTTGGTTGAGGTTCATTTTCCAGTTTCCGGCAACAATCTTATAACGCATAGTTTAATGAATGAATTTTGAATGAGCAAATGAATGAATATTAATGCTACAATGCTGAAATGCAATAATGCTACAATATTTTATTATGTATCTGAATGATTCATTCATTCAAAATTCGTTCACTCATTCATTAATCATTGTAGCATTTCAACATTAACGCATTATAGCATTACTACGGGCAAATATATTCTTTTTTACCGAGAAATTTAGGTTTTGTGCGTAAGATGTAGAGGTCGAGGATGGCTTTGGGACGGGCGAGGTATTCACGATAAATCGGGTAATCCCAGCGGCGGGGAGAACGGGCATTGTATGCCACTACATCTACGTCGTAATGTTTGCCGACGAAAGCTGCGCGATAATTGTGGAAGCGTTGAGAAATGACGGTGATTTGGTCTTGTTGGAACACTTTTTTGCTGCGTACCACCGAATCTAAAGTACGAAATCCTGCATAATCTAAGGTGATGCTACTTTCGGGAACGCCAAGTTTGATGAGCGCATTTTGGATGTCGCGGGGTTCGTTATAGCTGTGGTGTGCATTGTCGCCACTGACAAGCAGGCACTTGACTTTTCCGGCTTTGTAGAGCTTGGCGGCGGCTTTGATACGATACGTGAAATAGGGATTTGTATAACCGCTCGACAGCCGTTTACTTGTTCCCAAAACTAAACCGACATCATTGGCAGGAAGGTCTTGAATTTCATCATACAAACGTTTTTCGTTGGTGAGAATGACCCAGGCATTGGTCAAAAAAAATAGTGTGACACCCGCCAAAGTAAATTTGATACCCGTCTTGAAAAGCCATTTAATGGCTGACCACAGTTTTCTCATACTTGTTATTCGTTATTCGGGGACTCGTTATTCGTTTTTAACTAATTAATAATCAATGACTTAATGTAATTTTTAATTGTCAATAAATTACGAATTAGACCACTATTTTAGGAGTTGGGAAAATCATGCAATAGGCATCAAAAATCATGCTAAGGAAAAAAACGTATTTTTATTATACTAATTCAAGTAAAAAATCCAAATCCCAATAGAAAATGAGTGATGTTATTTTTCTATTGGAATTTGGATTTTAGATTTTGATTTTTTTCTCCGTTATGGTAAATTATTAATAATATCAATCAATTCAGATTCCGTAACGACTGCTGTATCATCCAGCATAAATGTAATCACTTCGTTTTCGGAAATCGTAACAGATTGTACGGCATACCTCCAATCATCACCTTCTGCGGTCACGAAAATGAAATGCGCTTCCAATCCGATAGGATACGCTCCGCCAATATATCCCAAGCCGGAAGGTTCTCCGACGATGGAGAAATAAACTCCGCTATTTCCATTGTCATAACTTTCAGGGATTTCCACCGTAATATCAGTTCTAGGTCTTGGGTCATCCCAAAATATATCGCAATTAATCCAACCGAATTCATCGATGAACATGAAATACGAGAAAGTATCTATCTCTATACCTGAGGTCGTATCAGCTACCCATGTAAGGTCACCATCGGCATCAATTTCTCCCGTCCATTGAGACATATTAAAATCAACTCCGCCTGTCAAATCTCCCGGAACTCCGGCACTTATACCACAAGCATTGAGTTGTTCTCCATTCTCGGTCGCATTGAAATAAAACTCACCACCGGAAATCAAAATACCCGATTCGCCGCTTGGTGAAATGCCCATAGTCGGTTTGTTGGTCACAAGCATCGTTCCTCTATCAAATATCTCCACATACTCCAAATCTACCGTATTCGTGGTTTGGACACCGGAAGCATCTGTACAACTGAAAACATAAAGCTCTACGCCTCGCTCGGAGGTAACGAAAGCGTTTCCGCTTGAAAAGTCCAATTGAAAATTCTGTGTAATATTGTCCAAAGCGGTCTGCCTCAAACTCTGAAATTCTTCGGGAGTTGGAGCTTCAGACTGACTTTCATCATCGTCTCTGCAAGCGGTAAAAAGTAGGGCAAGCATCAGAAAAGCACATAAAGTACCAGTCAAATTTTTCATATTTGTATATTTTGTGAGTTAAAAAGGTTGGTTAACACAGTAATCTCAACGTTCCTTAGTTTGGGAACGTCCACCTTCTTGAAAAATTTAACAAATTATACATTAGTGATATTTGTTAAATTATCAAAAAAATCAGCTTGCATTTGAAGATGTTTTACTAATTTTGAAAAAATAAAATTATCATAAAAAATAATCATATGAGAATACATTTTACACTAATTACGAATTTACTCGCATTAATAATTGCGACAACCATCTACGCTGCTCCCGGCGATACGACTTCCGTATATGTACACGACAAAACGGACATGGTTTGGTATGGCGGCTACAATGATATGGGCTACTTTCCCGATGGTACGACGCAATACAGTAAAATCCTGATGACCTATACAATGGGCTGTGCATCAGGCGGATGTAGTGATTGGGATTATACGACACGCATCGAAGCCATGATTCCTACGGGAACTTTTGACTCTACGGTAGCAAGTGTCGATACGATTACTTTGGATACGACTTGGAATGTATTTGAAGTCGTAAATCCTTACGAAATGGCGCGAGTCATCACGCCATATGCGGGCTATATGCGCGAAAGTCAAAACGGCTATACGCCCAATTGGGAACACGATTACGTATTTGAAGTGACGGATTTTGTGCATATTTTGAAGGATTCTGTACAGATTCGGGCATTTTATGAAGGCTGGTCAACGGGCTTCGCAGCTTCTTTACGCTTTGATTTTATTGAAGGAACACCTCCACGCGACATCATTAGCATCCAAAATGTATATAAAGGTGGTGGCGGTTATTCGACAGGCGGTTTTGGTTTTGAAGCTAATCAATGGTACGCCAAGCAGGTCGAAATTCCCGCCAATTCTACCCATCAAAAACTTCGTGTTACGGTGAGTGGACATGGCTTTGATAATAGTAATAATTGTGCTGAATTTTGTATTCGTGATTATTTTGTGAATGTAAATGGTACACAAGTCGGAACGGGTACGCTTTGGCGGGATGATTGCGGTTTCAATCCTATCTATCCGCAAGGTGGTACGTGGGTATATGACCGCGCGAATTGGTGTCCGGGTATGCGTGCTTTTACGCATGAATATGACCTCACGCCCTACCTTACCCCCGGAAATACAGAAGAAATTGATATGGATATGGAGAGCTATTTTTGGGGTGGCACACAATCGCCTTCTTATGGATATAGCATCCAATTGGTATCGTATGGTGATAATAATTTTGCCAATGATGCGGCTATCACAGACATCATCAATCCAAGTACCGACGACATCCACAAACGCCTCAATCCTTCCTGCGGACAACCCACCATTACCCTCCGAAATGAAGGCAGCAATACAATGACTACTGCCGATATTTTGTATGGAGTAAATGGCAGTACGCTATGCACTTACACTTGGACGGGCAGCCTTGATTTTATGGAAGAAATTGACGTGACATTGCCTTCTGTCAATTGGTCGGATTACAATTCTGACAACCGTATTTTTAGTGCCGCAATTGTAAGTGTCAATGGAATTTCGGACGAAAATCCGCAAAATAATGCCTTGAAGTCAACCTTCGATATTCCCACTGACTCCTATCCGCCATCCATAAAAGTCCGCATCAATACGAATAATCGAGGTCACGAAACAGGCTACACACTTCGCGACGTAGATGGCAATATCATTGGTGAACGCGCTACGGGTTCAATGAATAGTAATGAGCAATATAATGATGACTATACGCTCGAATCGGGTTGCTATGTACTCAGTATTTATGATACCGGCGAAGATGGTTTGCAGTGGTGGGCAAATAGCTCGCAAGGCACAGGCAATGCTGCTATCGTTCGGGGCGATGTGTCCATTACGGTATATTCGTTCAGGTCTGATTTTGGCACAGAAGCGCATCATTATTTTACGATTGGTGATTTAGCGGAAATACCTTATAGTGGCAATTGTAATACTGTCTCAACTGAAGATGTCGAATTGACTGATAGTGAGTTAATTATCCAACCTAACCCAAATACGGGTGAGTTTTATCTTCAACTGAATGATGTATCAATTCAAAATGCTCAATTGACGATACATGATATGTTGGGCAAGGTCATACATCAAGCTGAATTAGGCGATATTAAGGGTGCTTTCAATCAAAATATTGACCTGCGGACTGCTGCAAAAGGTATTTATTTGGTGAATATACAACACGACGAAGGGCAGTTTAGCCGGAAGGTTATTGTGCAATAATTTTTCATCACAACCTCCCCGTAGAGACGCGATTAATCGCGTCTCTACCGGAAATTGTTTGTGAAATAAAAATGCAGTTTGTCCCACAAATATCAGCTAAAACTCGCCTTGCATTTTCAAAATGCAAGGCGAGTTTTAGTATTAAATGGCATCAAATTTGACAAACATTAAATGTGAGTCATTTGCAAAAATGTCTGACATTCTGTTCATAAGATTCAACTAAAATATTGGTAAATTTCCCGACACTTACACACACTCAAAAAACGACTTTCTTTCCTCCCGACCTTACGCTTTTTAAGCGACAAGTTCTCCTTTGGGCAAATCAATTTGATACACTTTGCTATTTAGATTCCAATGAATATCAACACGATAAATATTCAACTTGTGAGGCATTGGTAGCGGTGGGTGCGGTGCGCGAATTGACCGTCGCGCATACGGGCGAAGGGGCTTTTGAGCAATTGAAAGACTTGATGGACGTGCGTAAAAGTTGGCTTTTCGGTTTTCTGACTTATGACCTTAAAAATGATATTGAACGACTCGAATCCAATAATTTTGATGGTGTCAAGATGCCTGTTTTACATTTTTTTGAGCCGAAATATGTCATTCAAATTTACGATAAAAAAGTTATCATTCATTCAGCAGAAAATGACAGCGAAAATATTTTTTACGAAATACAAAATACACACGTTAATATTGATTTAAATAAAAAAACAAACATAACTGTACAGCCGCGTATTCCGAAAAATGAATATTTAGAAATCGTTGAAAAAATTCGCCAACACATCATTGAAGGGGATTTGTATGAGATGAATTTCTGTCAGGAATTTTTCGCAGAAAATACAGATATAGAGCCGCTTGCGATGTTTTTCCGTTTGAATGAATTATCAAAAGCCCCCTTTTCATCATTTTACAAAAAAAATAATCAATACCTACTCTGCGCCAGTCCCGAACGCTTCCTCAAAAAGCAAGGGCAACAACTCATTTCCCAACCCATAAAAGGCACGATTCGGCGTGGAAATACGCCTACTGAAGACCTCGAATTACAGTCTATCCTAAGTCGCAGCACAAAAGACCGCGCCGAAAATGTGATGATAGTCGATTTAGTGAGAAACGACCTCACGCGTAGCAGTCGCACGGGTACGATTCAGGTGGAGGAATTGTTTGGCGTGTATCCTTTTGAACAGGTCAATCATATGATTTCGACGATTACATCGACCTTACGCGAGAATGTACATGCGGTGGATGCGATACGCCACGCCTTCCCAATGGGTAGCATGACCGGCGCACCAAAAGTGATGAGTATGCAGCTCATCGAACGATACGAACAAACGCGACGGGGCTTGTATTCGGGCGCAGTTGGTTACTTTACGCCGGAGGGCGATTTCGACTTTAATGTATTGATTCGCAGTATGTTGTATCATACGAATTTACGGTATTTGTCCTTTCAGGTTGGCGGCGCGATTGTGTATGATTCTGTGCCGGAACGGGAGTATGAGGAGTGTTTATTGAAGGCGAAAGCGATGTTGGAAGTGTTAAAATAATTGCCAAATCGTAGGGGCAGGGCATGCCCTGCCCCTACGATTTGGCAATTATTTTATCTGGCAATCGCTCCGCAATAATCCTCAGCACCGACAAATTATGCGGCATCCCAAGATGGCTGCTCACCGCTTCTTCATTTCGGTGCAAATCATCTTCTACTTTACTCATACAATCTTGCCAACGTACTACGCCGTCTGTTTTCGAGTAAATGGAAGTCGTTAAAACGGGCGTGGGTTCGGGCAGACTATCTATCAATGCTCTATCCCATAAATCCTCGACTTCTCCCTTCAATAATTTGAATAACCACACCACATTATTCGGGTTTTCGATACCGCCAAAAGGTGAACCTGTGGTGATCACCTGCCGCACTTTATCCGGCTTACGCTTTGCCAATTCGCGAGCAAATATCCCACCCAAACTCCAACCGATAATACTGATTTCTTCCTGATGTTTTTCATACAAAGCATCGACTTTCTCTACCAAAGCATCAAGGTCTTTGGGGTCGGCGGTATTGACCCCTAAATCCCATTTATAGGGTGTATAACCCATTCGAGTCAGAAACTTACGCATAGGCAGCATCACCATATCAAAGCCGAATAAACCCGGAATGACCAATACGGCGTGTCCGTCTCCTGTGCGTTGAGGGGTATATTCGCTGCGAAATCGAATCGACGCAATTAATTCCCAAACCATTCGAAGTCCTTCTGTAAGAAAAAGGAATATGGATGGTCTTTTTACTTGTTCACTCATTTTTACTTGTTTTGAAATATAGGGATTGAGACGAGAATGTAATGGGAATGGGGGCAGAATTGTTTGAAAAATATGCTTCTTTGGTGAGATAAAAATCATAAATTTGCAAAAAAGATTACAAAACCCTAAATTTATATCAAAATTAAAACTTTTCTGTGAGCCAACTGAACCCAATTACTGTTAAAGCTGTTTTTGAGATACAGGATTATACCTTTACAGGCGTAAATCCGAGAGAAAGAGAACCTCGAAATGCTCGTCCAATTGAGGGTCTATCAGCAGTAAACAATGATGAGTTCAAGATGCACGCTGAAATAGATGCGATGATACAAGCTCAAAAAAAAGGCTTGGAAGGTGGAATAGGAACATTAAAAGTAAACGGAAAGATAGTATGTCCGTATTGCAAAGGAGACATTAAAAAAATGGCACAACGACTAAAACTGGAGAAGTTGATAATAATTGATGCTGACGGAAAAATCTATACATTCACGGGTCAAAATGAACTAAAACCCGTTAAAGAAGGTGGTAGAGGTTGGAAAATTCAAAACTCATAACAAAACATTTTTTATGAAAAAATACAAAGCAATAACGATAGATGCAAGTCCTTCTAATGAGGAAGGTTTGGCATTCGTATATTTTGATTTTGGAAATTTCAATTACCTTACACTTTGTTTTTCTTCTGAAGAACAAGATGATATATATATTGAAAATTCCGAACAGACACAAAGCGAATATAGCAATGATATAGATTATAAATTTGAAGACGATAAATTAATCTTCAAATTTGATGAAGCAGTTGCCCGAAAAATTAATACAGACAAGAGCATCGTCATTCATTTAAATGAAAACCAACAACAAATAGAAATACTCAAAGAAAGTCTAAATGCCATCTTTGAACACAAAACGGTAAGCACCATTTGATGCCTTAGCCCGGCTCTGCCTCCGACCCACTCTCTCTACGCAACAAACCTCTAAAAGCATCTTGCACCGTATTTCCTTCATACAAAACCTTATATACTTCGGTAGCAATCGGCATTTCGATGTTATAATCTTTGGCGAGTTCCATAACGACCTTTGCGGTTTTTACACCTTCCGCAACCTCTGCCATCTCTGCGATGATGTCGTCTATTTTCCTTCCTTTTCCAAGATTGTACCCGACATAACGATTGCGACTTTGTGTACTACTGCACGTTGCGACGAGGTCGCCCATACCCGCCAAGCCGGAAAATGTTTGCAGTTGTCCGCCCATTGCTACACCGAGTCGGGTGAGTTCTGCCAAGCCGCGTGTAATAATCGCCGACGTGGTATTATGTCCGGCATTGGCACCGTCACCCATGCCCGTAGCTATCGCGATGATGTTTTTGAGCGCACCGCCCAATTCACAACCGATCACATCTTCATTGGTATAGACCCGAAATAATCCGGTCTGAAAAATGCTCTGCAAACGCACCGCTATCGTGTCATCGACCATCGCAATGACACTCGCGGCAGCTTGTCCCGAAGCGATTTCTTTTGCCAAATTCGGTCCGGTTAGCACGCCTGCGGGGTGTCCGGGCATTTCGGCTTCGATGATTTCGGTCATTCGCATTTTTGTCCCGACTTCCAAACCTTTTGACAAACTCACTATCGGCACCCACGGACGTATATGCGGACGCGCCTCACACAAAACCTGTCGGAAATGTTGTCCCGGAATACCCATGACCACGACATCGGCATCTTGTACCGTTTCGACAATGGTGTTGGCGGCTTTGAGGGATTTGGGAAGTTTTGCGCCGGGTAGGTATTTTTCATTGGTGTGGAGCGTATTGATTTCATCTACGGTGGCTTGGTTTCTTGCCCAGATAGTGGTCGGGCAATTGCGGGCGGTGAGGGAGGCTACGGTGGTTCCCCACGAGCCGCCGCCTAATAGTCCTACTTTTAATTTCATAGTGTGTGATGGTTTACGGGCTACGCTTGACGGGATTGACTTTTAGCGAATAAATTTAGGTAAACTTATTTGAATGGATGGAATTATTTGATGAAATTTGATATTGAGATGGAAAAATGAACGATAATGGAAGGTTGAAGGAAAAACGTAGCGTAATGCCTCCGGCTTGCGCCCACGTACTACCTGCACAAGCGAGATGCATTATGAATAAGATGTCATTTATATTTGAATGAATGTCATTTTTTCTGTAAATTGCATATAAAATCAAACAAAAATGAGTGTTTGTATTTATACAAAAAAATAAAAATATGAAAGCAATTAGTCTATCATCGTTGCAAAATAAATTGAAATACTACATTGATTT
>CALHBW010000434.1 GCA_937930625.1 uncultured Saprospiraceae bacterium
GTGTTACGGACACCTTCGCATGAAAAAAACATTCATCAAATTTTTGGTCTATGCCTTAGTGTTGATTGTCATTCATTATATGGCAGCAATGCAGGCGGGGTCGTACTTTGACCCTTTTTATCTGCGTTTTACAAGCGGACAACATCCTTCGCTGATACTCGGAACATCAAGGGCGGCACAGGGGATATTGCCCGAAGTATTGAACCAAGAATTGACTGATGATTATACACCAATTTTCAATTTTGGTTTTACCGTTGCCAACTCGCCTTATGGAAAAGTTTATCGCAAGGCAATACAGCAAAAACTGGACACTACACGACAAAGCAAGAAGAATATATTCGTCATTTCGGTAGATGCTTGGTCAATTGCTACAAAAAATAATCCTGCGGATGATGTTGCGCTATATCGCGAAAACAATCTTTTTTTGGATAACATGAAAACCATAGGAAAGGCGGGTAAACCAAATTTGGAATACCTCACGAAAGGATATGCAGAGAGTTGGGGGAAGATTTTGTACCGACCAATAACAACCAATCGACGAATGTGCCTGCATGAAGACGGATGGCTTGAGGTCAATGTTGATATGAATGAGGCAAGCATACAAAAAAGACAAGCAGTTAAAGTGGAAAATTATACTAATTTTGCAGCACAATATACTTTCTCCAATAACAGATTAAGTGAATTGGAGCAAACGATTGATTTTCTTCAGCAATACGGAAAGGTGGTGTTGGTACGTTTACCAATGTGTGCTGAAATTTACAGTATAGAAAAACAGTTGATGCCTGATTTTGAGGAGAAAATGTGTTTTTTATCTCAAAAATATACGATACTTTATTGGTCATTCGTAGATAAATTATCCCAATATACTTACACAGACGGCAATCATCTGTACAAAGATTCGGGAAGAAAAATATCGAAAGAAATCGCTCAAATGATTAAAGACAATCAGCCTTCGGGTTGTGGAGAATAGTGACTGTTGATTCGCGAATCACAGACAAATTATACGAACCATTCGGCAAATAAAATTATGAAAAAAACATCTTGGATATTACTACTCATTTTCGCGGTATTAGCCTTTTTTACTTACCGTTATCTCAATCAGGAAGATACTGCTTTGCGAAGCGATGATTTTGCTATTGAAAACACCAATCAAATTGGAAAGATTGTCATGTGGGACAAGACCAAAAAGCGCGTCACGCTCACTCGTGAGGACGATGGTTGGCAGGTCAACGGCAAATATCCTGTACGCAAAGAGGCGATTGATATATTGCTTCAAACCTTTGAAAATCTGGATATTGTGGCGCAAGTACCCAAGGCGGCGGAGGAAAATGTCATACGCAGCATCAATATCAATAGTACGATTACCGAAATATATGATAAAAACGGTAAATTGATGAAAGAACTCTACGTAGGCGATGGCGCACGCGCCAGCACGACTACGTATATGATGCAAAAAGGCAGCAAATATCCCTACGAAATCAGCCTTCCGAATTGGCAGGGCGTCCTCAAACCGCGCTTTATGCTCAATGAAATCGACTGGCGCGACAGAGCTGTTTTTCGCATTCCTTCGGATAAAATCAAGACTGTACAGGTCGAATATTTTTCCCCCGAAAAAAAGGAACTTTCGTTCAAACTCATTCGCAATGGCAATCTCGTAGATGTGCAAAAACTCTATGGGCTTCCGACGAAAGGTTTGCCCATCGACAAAAAAGGTATGTACTATATCAAAGGCTTTGAAAGCCTTGTAGCAGAGGCATTTGAGAACGACAATCCCAAGCGCAACAGCCTCGTCACTGCCGAACCATTCTGCGAAATCAAGGTCATGACCAACACCGGCGAGCTGCGAAATGTCAAACTCTATCCCGTTCCCGGACGAAAAATCGGACAAAATGAAAAAGGCGCACCTGTTCGTGCTGCCGTTGACCGCTACTTCGCGAGTGTGGATGATAATGCCGACTTTATGCTCGTACAAGACCGCGTGTTTAAGCGTGTGCTTGCACCCGTTAATTTTTTCTATGAAGAAGAATAGGGTAATAAAAATCACCTTGTCGTCAGACGAATTCAGTCGTAAATAGAACGTATTTGATTGGTCAAAATACCAATTTTTATAAAATCCTTCGTCTGCCGACTATTTCATACTTTAATCGAATACCCCCAAATTTGCTAAATTCTTAAAAAACACGTAATTTTAAACATGAACCAATGGCACTCATAAAACCTTTTATATCTATACTGACCGATTTTGGTTTTAAATTTATCTTTGCTGATCCGACAGATACAAGTTTTCTGCGGAAAGTAATACAAATAATGATTCGGTCGGAAGTTCCGATTCGGGAAGTTCGCATTACCAATACACACAAAACAGCCGATGTACCAAGTGACAGAGGTGCAGTATATGATTTGAGTTGTGTTGATGAAAATGAGCGTAAATTTGTTGTAGAAATGCAACGCTCAAAATTGAGTAAATTCGTTCATCGGGCTAAGTTCTACGCCTACTTTTTGCTCAACGAAATGGTCGAAAAAGGCGGTGAAATGAAGTATAACAAACTTCGTCCGATTTACACCATTTCTTTTTTAGACGGCAAAGTATATCCGACCGAAGAACTCCATCACAATATCTGTCTTCGCAACCAACATGGAGAGTTGATAGATGACCAAATCACACACATTATGCTCGAACTCGGCAAATGGAATAAAGCCGAACACGAGGTCAAAACGGATTTG
>CALHBW010000435.1 GCA_937930625.1 uncultured Saprospiraceae bacterium
GAGACACACATTCGTCTCGCGTTAGAATCTCCCCCTTTGGAGGGGGCTGGGGGGAGGAAAAGGGCAGCATTTCTCAGCATCACCGCGAGTATTTTTTTATTAGTAAATTTTTCATTTCAATACAAAAACAATTATCACACAAGAATAGAAAAACAGCGTTATGATGAGTTGATTTATAATGATTTAGTCAAATTAAATCCTGTGAAAGTCGGCATGAGTCCACATTTCACTGTCCAATTAAATCATTATTATCAATATAAAAATGAGCGATATACCACGCTGAATTACGCGCCAATTCGTGAGAAAAAATTAGCCGACTGCCAAAATGAAATCGCTTGGAATGAACTCACTCAATTCGATTACCTCATTGCCTCCGAAAGTGAAACGATAGATTGTTTACGCGAAAAAAATATTCCGTTTGAATTGGTGAAAACTTATGGGAAGCATCAGTTAATTCATTTGAAATAAATCAAAAAATTTCACATACCACCTCTCATTTATTTGAACTTATAATTAAATTTCCCTAACTTGTAAAAGACCACTCCCAATATCAAAATAATGATAGAAGCAACGACAAAACATATCGAAAACAAAGTACAAAAAACCGATTTAACCTTCTTTACTAATGAGGAAGGCGCAACACTCTTAGACCGATTCAAACGTACTTTGGCAGATACCAAATACTTTGATGTATTGGTCGGGTATTTTCGCGTAAGTGGTTTTTATCAATTATATGATTCGATTGAGGGGCTGGAAAAAACGCGCATTTTGATTGGTTTGGGTATTGATGAAACGGCATACCAAAATATCAAAAACTACCAACACCAAACTACGGCAGATTTTGAATCACAGGCAACTGTAAAAACACAATTTGAGTCACAGATTTTAGAAGAAATAGAAAATACCAACGAACCGGACCGACACCTCGAAATCGGCTTACGCAAATTTATCGAACTCCTACAAACCGACTGCCAAGACAAAAACGCCGACCTTCAAAACGGCAACAATGGCAAAAAACTCGAATTTAGAGCTTTCCCCTCGCGCAATCTACATGCGAAGGTCTATATCAGCCGTTACAAAGACGAAGACCGCGACTACGGCAGTGTGATTACCGGGTCGAGCAATTTTTCTTACGCAGGTTTGGTCGGCAATCGCGAATTTAATGTACAACTCAAAAATAGCGCAGACGTAGCCTTTGCCCTTGACCAATTCGAACAGTTGTGGGAAAATAGCGCAGATATTTCCGAAAATTTTGTGCAAACCATCCAACAAAAATCGTGGCTCAACGATACGATTACACCCTACGAACTCTACCTCAAATTGGTGTACGAATACCTCGAAGAAGACATTAATCTCGAAGCAAATTTTGAAGCCTATTTGCCCGAAAGTTTTATGAAACTCCAATACCAACAACAAGCCGTCAGGCAAGCATACAAAAAACTACATGAGTATAATGGCGTTTTTCTCGCAGATGTAGTGGGCTTGGGCAAAACCTTCATTGCCGCACAATTGCTCCAACAATTGCGTGGTAAAATCTTAGTGGTTTGTCCGCCTGTATTGAAGGAATATTGGGAAGAAGCACTCCGTGATTTTATGGTGCCGGCTAAGGTCGAATCACTCGGCAAACTCGAAAGTATCAAGCCCGATGAATGGAATTATGTAGTCGTAGATGAGGCGCACCGATTCAGAAATGAAAACACCCAACGCTACGCTGATTTATTGAATATTTGCAGGGGAAAAAAGGTGATTTTGGTGACTGCCACGCCACTCAACAACAAAATTGACGACATCTATGCCCAACTCAAACTCTTCCAAGCCCCCCGAAATTCATCTATTCCGGGCATCCCGAATCTCGAAAAATTCTTTAAAACATTACAAAAACAATTTGCTGATTTGGAAAAAAATACGCCCGAATACAAAGATATGATTAGGCAGGTTTCGGACGAAATTCGCAATAAAATCCTGCAATACGTCATGGTGCGGCGTACACGCAAAGACGTACTTACCTATTTTACGGAAGATATAGAACAGCAAAATCTATTTTTCCCCGAAGTACAAGATCCTCAACGAATTATCTATCAATTCAAAGGGAAAACCGAGCAAATTTTCAGCCGTACTATCCAAATTTTAGCCCAATTTCGATATGCCCGATACACGCCTTTGCTCTATTATGCGGGCAATAAAAAACTGACCGAATTTGAAAAACAACAACAGCGAAATGTCGGCGGATTTATGAAGGGCATCTTAGTGAAGCGTCTGGAAAGTTCGTTTTTTGCTTTCCGACAAAGTATCGGGCGATTTATTGCCTCTTACGAAAGATTCATCGGGATGTACCAATCCGGCACTATTTACATTAGTAAAAAAATAAATGTATTTGACCTCTTGGATAAAGACGATATTGAAAAACTCGAAAAAGCCGTTGCAGAAGAAAAAGTCAACAAATACTTTTCGGCAGATTTTAATGAAAATTATATCCGCGACCTCCAACACGACCTCCAACTACTCAAAGACATCCGCAAGCTGTGGAAAGATATTGACCAAGACCCCAAACTCGACCAACTCAAAACCGACCTCCAAACCAATGACTTGCTCAAAAATAAACGTCTTGTCATTTTCACAGAATCCAAAGAAACAGGCGATTATTTGTATGAAAATTTGGTAAAAACTTTCCCCAAAAAAGTCATGTTTTACTCCAGCAAGGGCGGCAGACACAGCAATTTAAAGCTGACCTCCAAACAACACATTGCCAGAGAAATTATCCTGAATAATTACGACCCACGCGCCAAAAAGCAAGCCAATGACATCCGCATACTCATCACTACGGATGTACTCGCGGAGGGTATCAATCTGCATCGTTCAAATATTCTTATCAACTACGATTTACCCTGGAATCCTACCCGCGTACTCCAACGGGCAGGGCGCGTCAATCGACTCGGTACGGTGCATGACAAGGTGTTTATTTTCAACTTTTTCCCCACCACACAGGCAGATGCACATTTGGGTTTGGAGACAAATATCACCAACAAAATTCAAATGTTTCACGACATACTCGGCGAAGATGCCAAGTACCTTTCGGAAGGCGAGCAAGTCGCAAGCCAAGAACTTTTTGATACCCTCAACAGCAAAAAAAGCTACGACGACGACCACAATGAAGATTCCGAACTCCACTACCTCGAACTCCTCCGAAATATTCGCGATAATGACCCCGATTTGTTTGAAAAAATAAAAAAACTGCCTAAAAAAGCCCGTTCCGGCAAGCAAGACCCCACGCTGACCGACGACCAACTGATTACTTTTCTCCGACTTGGTAAACTCAAAAAATTCTATCAATACGAAGCCGGAAAAGCCCAAGAAATCACCTTTTTTGATGCCATCCGTCGGCTCAAATCCGAACCCGAAGAACCGCGTATGTCCGTTCCTTCGGAACAATATTTTGAGATGCTGACTTCCAATAAAGCCAAATTTGAACTCGACTGCATCCAAAGCCAAGACGAATCCAAAACGGGAGGCAGCACCAATATTGATTACATCCAAAAACGCCTGAAATTCAAGACCTTCACCCAATACAAAGGCTTTACGGATAGCGACGATGAGTTCCTCAAAACCGTTCGCCGGATGCTCAAAAACGGCAGCATCGCCAAAAAAACCGCACAAAAAATCAAAAGCGATATTCAAAAAGAAAGCGACCCGAAAAATATTTTGCAGGTGCTACGTACTTATATCAAAAGCACCCAAGCCCATCAAAATAATTCAACATCCCAACTCAAAAGAGAAGTCATTTTGTCCGGTTATATCAAATCGTAAGTTCGTACAGGCGATTTTAATCGCCATGTCAATACAATGTTAGATAATTTAGTAGGGACAGGGCATGCCCTGTTCCTACGTTTTGGCAAATGATAATCCGGATTCAACATGGCGACTGAAGTCGCCTGTACGGTTCAAAATCATGCAAAAACAACAAGCCAAAAAGTACATCCGCAAGGTACTCGAAGCGGCTTTTGACCTGAAAGCCTTCGGGGATTTGGTGCGCGAATTGGTGCAAAAGTTCGAGGAAAAAGATGATGCGTATAGCGGCAATCTCATTCCCGAAGCCTATCGCACACACGTATCGCACTATCGGCGCATCGGCAAATACACCGACCCGACGGGCGAAGCCATGGACATCCTCGCGGTGCAAGTCACCGAAGTCGCCAAATTGGAGCGTACCCGTACTGCCTTGCGTAATTTTGTGGTCAATCGGCTCAAAAAATTCGGCGACAAACAATATGCCCTCGTTGCTTTCTACTCCAAAGAAGATGACGGCGCAGATTGGCGACTGTCATTTGTCAAAATTGACTATGAAGAAAACCGCAATCGAAGTGGCAACATCAACATCCGCCAAACCCTCAG
>CALHBW010000436.1 GCA_937930625.1 uncultured Saprospiraceae bacterium
AACAGTCGAAAGTCCACCCCCCAGCCCCCTCCAAAGGGGGAGATAGTCCGCGTTCTATTTTTGCACTCAAATTTCAATCACATATTTGTCTGATAATAAATTAAATACAAATTATAAAAAATCGTTGTTCAGTAGAATAGAAAACGCATCACGTTCCCATTTTGGTACGCTTGACTAAATATGGCATCAAAACCTGCTTAAATCCCGCATGAATATCTGCCTCCACAAAATCGACACGATATTGTAAACACTTCATTTCCAGTTGTTCGCGAAATTTTAGCATTTGTTCTTTATAATAATCCTTAACCTGATTGGATTGTAGGCGAACCTTCTCGCCCGTTTCCATATCAATGAATATATAAGGTCGGTTTTCAAACTCAAAATCCATTTCCTTGCCCTTATCTACAACATGGAAAAGTATGACTTCATGTTTGTTATGCTTCAAATGCTGAATGGCAGAAAACAGTTTCTCCGTATCTTCCGATTGCTCAAACATATCACTAAAAATCACCACCATAGACCGCCTGTGAATACTGTCCGCAATTTCGTGGAGTGACTTGGCTGCGGCAGTGCGTTTGTTGCGTTCGGGGTTGGCGAGGAGTTGGTCGAGTTGAGAAAGGAGGAGTTTGTAGTGGGTTGTGCTGGATTTGCAGCGCGAGTGCGTATGCAATTCGTCCGAAAAAATACTCAAGCCGAAAGCATCGCGTTGTTTTTTCAACAAATTCATCAAAGCCGCCGCCGCAAGTGCCGAAAATCGCAGCTTATTGACTTGCCCCGTGTCCTTATCTCCCGCATCAGGAAAGTACATCGACGAAGAAGCATCGACCACAATATGACAACGCAAATTGGTTTCTTCCTCAAAGCGTTTGGAAAATAATTTGTCGGTACGCGCATATACTTTCCAGTCGATATTTTTGGTAGATTCGCCGGGATTATAGAGGCGGTGTTCCGCAAATTCGACAGAAAATCCGTGAAACGGACTCTTGTGCAATCCAATGATAAAGCCTTCAACGGCTTGCTTTGCCAGCAATTCGAGGTTGCCCAGTTGTCTTACATCGTAATTATCAAATAAGTTCATCAGTCGATAGTCGATAGTCGATAGTCCATAGTTTACGGATTATCAACTCCAATTAAAAAAGCCCTCATCTCGCAGGAAATGAGGGCATAAAGTAAAGAATTTTTTGTCTATTATTTAGTGATCGGCAGATAGTTTATTGGCAATTCTCCAAACGAATCCCGAATAAACGAGCCACGAGTCACTAAATTAAGCTGTCTGCAAGTGAGATTGGATTTTCTCTTGCAATTTAGCTTTGGTCGTCAAGCCAACGTGCTTGTCAACGATTTCGCCGTTTTTCAACCACAAAATAGTTGGTAAGCTACGAATGCCAAACTTCATAGATACGTCCGGATTGTTATCTACATCCAATTTTCCGATAACTACATTTTCGCCATGCTCATCAGCTAATTGCTCTACGATAGGCGATAACATTTTACAAGGACCGCACCACTGCGCCCAAAAATCGATCATCACCAATTTATCTGTATCTAATACATTTTCCTGAAAATTCGCGTCTGTTAATTCTAATGCCATTTTATTGATTTTTTTTGTTAAAGACTTTGTTGCGTGTAAATCGTAACGTTTAGACGATAAAAATGTTTTAATGCGTACATATAATACCGTTATTATTTTCTTATCAAACAGTTTGCCAATGCTGTAATGCGATAATGGAATCAATGAGTGAATGGATTTTTGATTGTTTTTTTTGTAATACAAGAACTTGATTAATCAAAAATCGAAAATCAAAAATCAAAAATCCATTCAGTTTTATTACTTTTGAAGGAGAATTACATCCCAAAAGGATTAAATGTTTATAGAATTAAACATTGCCCGAAGTACGACTCCGATGGAGTCGAATCAAAATTCAACCATAATTATTACAAACATTTCAATCCCTTGGATTGCTGATTTTTTCAAATGAAAAGTAATTGGAATTTTAAATTTTTTAAAAACAAAGAATTGATAACCAATAAGTTATTTCATTTTTTGTGTTTTGATTTAAAATTTGGATTCACGTTTTTCGTCTGTATTTTATCGTGCGCTGTGCTTTCGGCTCAATTTGAAACAGACTACGCACCTATAGAAATTAGCGGGGAGATACCGCCGCGTTTTTATCACAGTTTGAAGGGAAAAACCGAGATAGAAATTGTATTGGAAGATGAAGGAATGAACCGTAGCAGGCGTAAAGATTTTAGTACGAAAACGAGTTTTACACTACGCGAAATTTTCCTTAGCGGCAGCATTTATTATAACGATCCCTGTACGCCATATGTCCGTGAAGTGACCAAAAAATTGACTGAAGAGTTGGTGGGCAGCGAAAATATCAGTGTATTTATCAGTCGTTTTGTCAGTCCGAATGCGGCAATTTGGCAGGATGCTACACTTATAGTCAATATCGGCTTGCTGGCAAGGCTCGAAAATGAGGCACAACTTGCCTTCGTTATCGCCCACGAAATCGCACATTATGAAAATAAACACCCTTTTTTGCAATACGTCCGCAAACAAAAACCTGCTAACATACAAAAACGCGCACTTGATAATCTGAAAGCGAGCGTTGCTTATACCCAACAAAATGAAATTGCAGCAGATGCTTTTGCTTTGGAATTGTTGAATAGAGCAGGGTACGATAGCCGGGTAGGCGCGCGCGCCATCGAACTGATGATGAATGATAAGGTGGCAGATGGTATTAGGGACGTAGGTCGCTTGCTGGATATTGAAGGTACTGATTGGTGTGGCGATTTGGAAGCACGCACATACATGGGAAAAGACAGACATGAAGCACATCATTTTGCGCGTGCGATGTTGCAGCAAAGAAAGGCAAAAATAAATACCGACGGCACATCCAATGATGGGCTTTTTTTGGTATCTGAAAGCGATTTTGAACACATCAGACGTATGGCGCAATTCGAGGTGATTGAGAATCATTTTCGTGAAGCAGATTATGTATCAGCACTTTATCAGTCGATAATGTTGCAAAGAATATATCCCGAAAATCAATATTTACAAGGAAAAATTGTGGAGAGTCTTTTTCAATTGTACCTTTACAAAAAACGTGGCGAAATGAGGCATTTGCTGAAAACGAGTCAAGAAAATTACTTGACAACCGACCTCTCCCGCTTGTCGTGTTTTATGAATCAAGTGGAGGAATCGACCTTAGAAAGAATAACAGGAACTTATCTCAAAGAACAATACGAACGCTACGGCAGAACGCATGAAATTATCGCCATCACTGCCGCAAGATATACAGAATTTACATCAGGACGAGCAGCAGCAAAAGCGCATTTTGAACATTATATCAAGCATTTTCCGACAGGCAAACATTATCTGTATGCTAAAGGGAGAATATTGAAATGAAAATCAAAATACCAATGAAAATAAAAATAAGAATCAAATAAAAATGAAAATACCAGTGAAAATAAAAATGGGAACGCCAATGAAAATCGCTTTTATGAAGCGTCAAATGTGTCGTTTTTCATTTTCATTGCCATTTTCATTTTCATTGATATTTTCATTGATATTAATATTTAGTGCCTGTCGCGGTGCATTGCAGGTGGATAGGGTGCGTGAATTCAAGTCGGAAAAAACGAATATTGGAAAAATTGTGTGTATTGACCCTGATTTTGAATTACTGATTACAACAGGCAATCGCAAAACTGAACGTCAGTACAAACGTGCTTCTGCCAAAGAAATTCAATTGAATAATATCTTGGTACGCAATGCGCGAAAGAATAATCTAACATTAGAATTGGTGGATACGGAGCGATTGCTGCCGAGTGATATGGAATACTTTAGTCAACTTGCTCCGCTTAAACGCGAAATTTTGCAGGTGAGTTTTTTGCAGGATTTTTTGAATCGAAAGAAACGCAGAAATCAACAAAAGGTATTTAATCGATACGAAGGCGGTCCAATCATCGCATCACATTTCAGTTATTTGGCGGATGAGTATAATACGCCGTACTTTGCAGTGCAAGGTATTACGACACATCGAAAACCAAATAACGGACGATTGGTTTTATTATTAACTGCGCCGCCTTTTGGTGTAGCAGATTTTTTTTCGCCGGAAGTAGATACCTATTATTATACCATTATCGCAGATGTAGTACGTGCGGAAATTGTGTATCGCGAAATCCGAAAAGTAGATGCTCCGGCTTCAGATACTAATCTCAACGCTTTGGTTTATGACAGCTTTAATATCATATCACAGTAACCGCAAACAGTGGACGACGGACGGCAGACGGCAAACGACAAAAGGAATGTTGTGGGCGTTCGTGTTTTGTTGCTTTACTTGCTTTGCATGGGGACAAACGACGGGTTATCAAGGAAAACGCTTGATGTTTAAGACTGATGTTGTGTCGCCTATTAGCGAGCGTGGTATTAATATGGGCTTGGAATATGTGGTGTTGCGAAATGTAGTAATTGGTCTTGATTTTTCATTGACGGGAAGACAATACACTCAAAATCTGCCAACTTACTATGAGTTGCACAATGCGTCGCCACCTGTCAAAGCAAGCATACGTGATATGCAAGTAGGTATCACAGGGCAATATTTTCTCAATACTGCGTTGCCTGCTCCAAAAGGCTCCTATGTTTTTGGGAAATACTATATCGGGCAAGCAGATATTTTTGCGGTTGACCATATTATTCGAGAAGGAAAAGATGATTATTTGGAAGGTTTTCAAATAAATAATGTTTCGAGTCATCAATTTGATTTGGGAGTGGGCTATCAAGAAGTATTTTTCGGTTTTTTGTTGGTTGATTTTGATTTTGGAATGAGTGCTGCTTCTTTATTTTTGAATAAAAATAATGAAGAATTGCTACCACACCGTAGAGATATAGTCGCTGATTTTGCAGACAAGCATGGTCCTAATATTTTTAGCTTAGGTACGTGGCGGGATACGCCCGGTGGCATAGGACTTTCCGTTCATTTAAAAATAGGTATATTACTTTTTTAATTTTTTTTCAAAATAGATGCAACCATTTTACACGAAAGTTTATCTTATTTAAATCTACTTGAGAAATACCTGTTTGTGATATGTACAGCGTTGAGTAAAATTTTGTTTGGTGAAAGTAAAATTTTGCCGTAGAATAACGTTTAACAAACTATTAACAACGATAAATATATAAAAAGTCGTATAATCGCGTTATAAACTTAATTTTTCGTATTTTTAACACGAAAATTGCAGTACTAAATCACAACATTAAAATCACACTAAATTGATTCGGGCACACACCCGGACTGCACACATGAAGAAGATATTTGCCATAGCATTATTAAGCTGTACACTTGCTGTTTTGCAAGCGCAACCGTTGACATCTCCAAAAGGAGCAGATACGGATGCTTGGCAAGAGGATATGTATCCTACGGTTTTTCTGATTGGTGACAATTCCAATGCTTTTGAAGCACTTTCCCGCAGTTATAATACACCACTTATCAATGCTTGTGAAGATGACCTCGAAACCGCCTTCTACAAGTGGAAGGATATGATGATAGCACTCGAAAATTTCTCCAAATCAGAGGGCTATGACATCAGAGGTATCAAAATGTGGATTAAAATTTTCTGGGCTGCGGATGGCTCAGTAGAACATATTGCTTATTTCCTCAAACCTCACTCCCGCAATGTTTCGACAGAAGAACTTTCTGCTTTCTTTCAAAGTTTTATGGCAACTTATAAGCTGCCGATTGATGTAGAACGCAGCTTTTCGCACTACGGTAGCGTTTCTTTTCCTACTTACTACCAGTTGACCGGACCTTGAGTTTCAAGATGACTTTTTTCGTCTTCCCTAACTCCAGAAATGCCTATACATATTGCCTTGCAAAATAATCTGCAAGTGCTACTATCCTTTCTATAATTAATCACTTATTTATTAAAAAATAGTCACAAGTGACTATTTGACCTTAGCATTACTATACCTACCTTTGTATCAAAGTAAGTTAGTTTGTAATACAAATGCTCACAGTTAATTCATTCACATAGGTGAAAAAAGCACACGAAAAGAGGTCTGGGAGTAGCTCCAAAAAATAGTCAGCGTAAAGAATGAAGAGACTGTGAGCATCTATTTCCTTAACTAATTCAAGTTGCGGACAACTTGAAAAATTCCAAAAAACAAATTCCAAATTCCAAATTCCAATTTTGACATATTTTAGCCGCATTTTATTGGAATTTGGTGCTTGTCTTGATAGCTGTTGGGAGGGATTTGCTCAAATTTGCGGTTTATCCGCAACTTGAGTTAACGACAATCTCCTCTGTTGCTATGAAAACATTAGTCTATCTTGTATTTGTAGTTAGTACAGCATTGAATGTTGCCACCGCAAATAACCCCACCAACTCCTTTAATAAACAAGAAAAATTTTCTCTTTCTGAACATAAAAATTGTTTGCACCAAGATTTTGTTGGATTGAAAGACAGTAAGGAGCAAAGCAAACAAATCAAAATTTCAAATGGTACAGGGGATCCCGTCATGCACAGTGCAGTTTTAGGCACTGTGGCTGTGCAGACGGGAATTTTATCCTCTACAGGTTCGGGATTAGCATTGAGTCTTCCCGGCGATAATGATTACGTTTCTATTCCCAATTCCTCCGAATTACAATTTAGCTCACAAGGTTTTAGTATTGAGTTTTGGGTAAAGTTAGATTCTATGCCCGACTTTGGCGATATTATCATCGGAAAATGGGATAATACAGGCAACGAAGGCAATAACGAATGGGCATTTGGCGTGTCGCATCTCGGAAGCCCATATTTTGTCTTAGAATCCGGTTATAGTCAAACCAATCTGGGTGATTTTTCATTCACAATGAATGTAGGTGAATGGTATCATCTTGCTGTTACCAAATCTCCCGGCATTATTACTTTTCGGGTCAATGGCTTGGAAATGGCAACCCAATATATTAATCCCGCAATCAATACCACCACATTACCCATTACTATCGGTAATTCTACTTCGGGTCTGAATGACTCGGATATTACCATTGACGAACTCAGAATTTGGAGTCAGGAAATCGCAGAGATAAACCTGCGTCAGTTCATGTGTAAAAAACTCAATGGCGACAATCATCCACAATACACCAAATTGATCAGCCATTACACCTTTGATCAAGGTAGTGGAACAAGTGTCCCTGATTCTTGGGGCAGCAATTCAGGTACACCTGTTGGCACTCCACAATGGGTCACATCCGGCGCACCGATTGGCAATGAAAGCATCTCTTTTTACAATCCGCCTGTATTTAGCCAATTGACTCCACTTTCGCACCCCGACGGCGATTTTGCTCGACTACAACTGACAGACGGACCGCCAAACGGCATCCACCTCTATCGCGTAGATGAAGTTCCGAATATCACCACTGCGCCAGATGATTATACCGGATTCGACGACCATTATTACGGTGTATTTGTGGTAGATGTGAATAATACTTTTTGGGAATACCAACTCACGTATGGTTACGATGGTTCGCCATTTGAAAACACAAACAATGCGCGAGTAGCCTTTCGTGATAATAATGCAGATGATACGTGGGAAAATGTAAACGGTTTTCCCGATGATTATCTCAATACATTTACCGCCTCATCCCGCACCGCAAATGGCGAATACATCCTCGAAGGAGAAAATAGTGGAACAACAGACTGCACCACTGTCCCCACGAATAATGTCACTCTAAGCGATTCGCCCGATTTATGCGACGGCGATGCCCTTACACTCTCCGCCGATTCAGGGTATAATTACCTCTGGAGTACCGGCGAAACAACTCAAAGTATTGATGTATTGACCGCAGGTGATTACACTGTAACGGTCAGCGACGATATGGGTTGTTCATCCATCAGCGACCCCGTGACAGTAACCATAAAAAACGTATTAAATGACTTTCTCATTTCTAGTCAAATCAATTACCTTTTGCAACCAACGGATGTCGCAACGGTAGAGTTTACCGCCGCCGTTAATGGAACAATTACGAGTTACGAATGGGATTTCGGAGACGGTAATACTTCTACCGATGCGACGCCTACACACACCTACGCCGATGCCGGATTTTATACCGTCACATTGATAGTAACAGACAATGAAAATTGTCAACAAACACTCACAAAAACGAATTACGCAAATGTTTGGCTCGTATTTCCGAGTGACGATGTTTCCCCGACAGGCGTGACGCAAAATATCACGGGCGCGTCATTCAATGGAGCGTATTCGGGCTGTATTTCCATCCAAAACGGCAATGGCACAGGTGGTGGCGGTTACGTTTGCATCACAGGTGATGGCACCAACTGGACACCTGCCGGAACGATTAGCACAGGTAGCGACTTGACGAGTATCTACCTCACAAGCGGCGGTACGGGGTATATCACAGGCACAAATGGTTTGATATGCGTGTATAATGGCTCAAGTTGGACGCAATTCAATACCGGAACAACCGCGCCTTTTTATAATTGTTGGTTTGGTTCGAGTAATTACGGCTGGTCAGTTGG
>CALHBW010000437.1 GCA_937930625.1 uncultured Saprospiraceae bacterium
TATCACATCGTAACGCGCAATGATGGTGTGGTATTCTTGAATTAGCGGTAAATAGGGTTGGAGACTTTCGGTGAGGTCGCGGAGAATGCGGTAAATCTCGCGTTTCTCTTCATTTTCAAGGTCAAATATATCATTATTAATTTGAATAACGCCTTCGGGTTCGATGAATGCGGTTTTCCCTGTCGCTGATTCGTCGTGAATGATACCGCGTATTTTGCGTTTATTTTCGATAGGGGCAGAGAGGACACGTCTGCCATTTCGGAAACTTTCAACGGTATCTTTCAACAAACCTTTCGATTTATATTGATTGATAAGGGTGCGAAAGAGTTTGTCGAGTTCCTTGCGTTTGGAGACTTGAAGACGACGAATACGCAGCAATTCGGGCGAAGCATCAGATTTGATTTTGCCATCTTCATCAATCACGCGGTCTATCGAATGGAGCAATTCATCATTAAAATGAATATTGCGAATGATGTCGTATAGGGTAGGGTAGAGTTCAATTTTATCTTTTTTGAAAAATTGAAAAATACGATAAATAATACGAATAGTATCTGCTACGCGCTTGAGTTGCTTCTCGCTCATCACAAAACCCGCGACCTTGAGCATCTTCAATTCTTCGCTCAAATCCTCATACACACTGATGGGAAATTGGTGGTTTTCCTCCATCGTGGTTTTGTATTGCGCGACTTCATTGAGCAAGCGGTCAATCATGAATTTTTGGGTATGCAATTGGAGTTTGGCGATTCGTGTTCTGCCGGGTTCGCCTAAGCATTTTTCAATGAGTATCGCTTTTATTTTATCAAATTCGAGCTTGTCGTAAACGTCGTTCGGTGCCAGTATCATTCGTCAATTTTTATCGTAGCACAGACATTCTTGTCTGTGATTTTGGAGGAGGTACAGACAGGAATGTCTGTGTTACGTCAAAGATAATCTATTCACAGCTAAATTGCCATTCCACGAATGAATAATGAAAAAATTAACAAGAAAGTTCGACCAAATTCTATTTTTCTCCGTAAAAGCAAATAGCATATCAAATGACATTAAAACAAAATACCATGCTGTAGATTCTGACAACCAATTTTTTAACAATAAAAAATTGAACACATGAGGAACTTTACCCTTACCTTAATCTTGCTATTTACTACCTGCTTTGCAATAGCACAATCAGAAGTGGACAAACGCATCGTACAATCATTTTCCACGGATGGTATCGAAACAATTATCGTTAAAATTGACGGTGATATTGAATTTAAACGCTGGAAACACCCAAAAGTGTCAGTACAGACAAGTCTCATTCCGGTAGATGCTAAATATCGCGCCGTAGAAATCCTTGCCGAAACAGGCGATTATGACATACTGACGGCAGATGGTAGCGGCAAAATGCTACTTTATGACAATCCCAATGCTGAATACATCTATTTTAAAGGCGAGCGACAAACAATGGATATTAAGTACATCATCCATGTGCCGGAAGGCGTGCGTGTGATTGATGTTTTTCGGAATAATTTATTTGCTGTTAATAGTCAATAGTTCATGGTTCATAGTTCATAGTTTGACCGCGAAATAACTATGAACTATGAACTACTAACTACTAAAAAAATCCCTGCTCCTTCATCCAGTCATCATTATAGACCGAACTGAGGTATTTGCTGCCGTGGTCGCAGCCAATAAGGACTACATTATCAGTAGGTTGCCAGTCATTTTTTTGTTTTAGTGCCTGCAAGCTTGCGCCCGACGAATAGCCTAAAAACAAACCTTCATGCGTGGCACATTCGCGCAATGTGAGCGCAGAGTCGCGGTCATTGACTTTGATAAAATAGTCAATCACATCAAAATCAACATTGCCCGGAATAATAGTCTTGCCTACACCTTCCATCTTGTACGAGCTGATTTCTTTTTCGTCAAAAACACCTGTTTCGTGGTATTTTTTCAAGACAGAACCAAGCGCGTCCACACCAATAACTTCAACATTTGGGTTTTGCTCTTTCAAGAATCGCGCTGTGCCGCTAATCGTTCCGCCTGTACCTACTGCCGCCACCAAATGTGTGATTTTACCTTTGGTTTGTTCCCAGATTTCCGGTCCTGTGGAATGGTAGTGTGCGTGGATATTGTCGGGATTAAAATTTTGATTGGTGTAGTAAGCGTTGGGAATTTCGTCGGCGAGTCGGAGGGCTTGTTGGTAGTAAGAACGTGGGTCGTCGGGTTTCACTTTAGCCGGGCAGAGTACCACCTCTGCCCCCATCGCTTTGAGGGCATTTATCTTTTCTTGCGAGGCTTTGTCGGCTACCGTCAGTACGCAGCGATAGCCACGCATAGCGCATATCATGGCGAGTGCAAAACCCGTATTGCCGGAAGTCGCCTCAATCACCGTACTGCCCGGACGCAATGCCCCGATGCGTTCAGCTTTTTGTATGATATATGCCGCGATTCTATCCTTTGCAGAGAGTCCCGGATTCGCGCCTTCGTTTTTGACATATATATTCGTATTGAGTTGTTCGGATAAATGGATAAGTCGTATGAGGGGAGTGTTTCCTATGGTTTTCAGTACGTTGCGGCTAATGCCGATAGAAGTACGTCGGTTGCTTACCGTCGCTTGTGTCACCATGTTTAGGTTTGTATTTTGTGTAAAATAAAATGTGTAAGAATCGTTAAGTAGTAAGTATTGAATAATCGACATCTTTTGAGCAGGGTATTTTTTTGTCAGACGAAGCTCATTTTGACGATTATAGCCGAGCTACATGAGGAAAAATAGCTGAAGTATGGCGAAAAAAGAGACGTTCAAAAATGTCGATTATTTGATGCTTACTACTTAATGCTATTAGTTCAACAAAAGCAGTAAAACGTAACC
>CALHBW010000438.1 GCA_937930625.1 uncultured Saprospiraceae bacterium
TTTTAGGTTGTTTTCTATTTCAAATAATAAATCTTCTACCCTATCTAAATCCGCTTCTGTTCCTTTTAATTTATTGAATGTCTCTCGTTTACGAATTTTATATTTAGAAATACCTGCGGCTTGTTCAAACAAACGTCGGCGCGAGTTCTCGCGGTCATTCAACAAATCATCCACCATTCCGAGCGCGATAATCGCATAAGAATTTGACCCAATGCCCGTATCCATAAACAGGCTTTTGATGTCTTTGAGTCGGCAGGGAACGTTGTTGAGGCGGTACTCGCTCTCGCCACTGCGGTACAACATCCGCGTAATCGTGACGGTGTGATACTCCGTCGGCAGTATATTTTTGGTGTTTTCAAAAGTCAGCGACACCTCCGCCAAACCGCCTTGTTTGCGGGCTTTCGTACCATTAAAAATGATACTCGACATTTTATCCGAGCGCAATTCTTTACTTTTCTGCTCGCCCAATACCCAACGAATGGCATCCACAATATTGGATTTCCCACAGCCATTCGGACCGACAATTCCAGTGATATTCTGATTGAAATTGACCGTCGTTTTGTCTGCAAAACTCTTAAAACCCTTGATTTCTAATGTTTTTAACTCCATTATTGTGAACGTAGCGCGGTACTTCCAGTCCGCGTCCGTAGAACGGTGCTTCCAGCCCGTTCCTGTGTATAAAGCAAAACTAACGCGGCGCGGACTGGAAGTACCGCGCTACATTTAAAAGCAAAGTCAGCCGACAAAAGTACGGAGAATTTTTGGTGTTTTTAGACATGGTAAAGAGAATTTATGCACAAAGTATGCACAGGGTTTTCCACATTTTTTGTTGGTAAGATTTACGCAAGAAGAGTTAGTTTTTCTGTTGTTTTGCTTCTATTTGAGATTTTGTTTCTTCAAATTGTTGTTTGATTATCTCAATGATTTTTTCCGAAACAACTTCTGATATTTCTTCAACAGACATTTCTTCAAAATCTTCCCTCGTATTGACAGATGATGGCTGTTTAAAGACAGATAGAACATCTTTATTTGAATAAGATAACTTCGAAAATCCTATATTATTTCGTGTAGTATTCATGATTTATTTTTTAAAATAGTTATCGAAAAAGTGTTGGTTAAGTTCAGGCTTAAAATAATGTTTTCTTTTAATCCAAACAAAGCCGTCACCTTTTGAGATAATAGCAACATCAACGGGTCCACCTACACTTTCCTCTGTAAAGGTAATTCTTCTTTTTAAATAAGTCAAGTATATTAGACTTTCTGCCATTTCTGATAAATCTTCCTTTGAAAGACCACTTACAGCATTCATCAAAGGTGAAATATATTTATCTTGTTTGATTTTTAAGTTTGACGCATTAAAGTCTTTGAGAATAGCCTCTTTATCTAAATTTCTTATTTGTTGTGACAAAATAGGATTGCTATTACCTATACTATTCAAAATGGCTTGATTGTACTTCTCGAATAAAGCATAAAAATTATTTGAATATTGATTGTCAAGTGAAGGGTCAATTCCTGTAAGAATGGTATTAATTACATCTGTTTGTGCAAAAGGACGAACTGCGCCGTCCATAGTATTTGAGATGGACGCCGCTTTGTCACTCTGAACAAAGAACCGAAGTCTGTTATCCAGCACGAAGGAAATATTGACTGGTATGAGTTGAGGATAAATCTCGTCTTCACCGAAACCTGTAAAAATGAGCCCTGTATAATTAGTGTACTCCTCTTTAGCCTTCAAAACGAGGTAAGTGAGTTGTTTAATTTTAGAAAATAGACTTGTTGATATTTTCATTCCATTACTATCAAATCGCTGCTGTTTTATTCTATCAAATAATTGCTCTGAATATGTCTCGAACGTATCAATCGTATAATCTATAAAGTCAGTACATATTTCTGTATTGGCGTTCCAATGAGTTATTAACTCATCAATTTTTTGTTCTAATTCTACAAGAAATTGTAATTTGTTGCTATCAGTGGGATTTCTTATTAGTTGCGGATGCTGATTAACAACATCATTTATAACAGAGTTTATAATTTCCGATATAAAATTCTCTAAAAAGAGTAATTGTGTATCTTCGTCAGTATAAAATTCTTTTTCTCGTAAAAATTTAATAAAATCTTGTTTGTAATCATCTAAAGTTGGAAATGAATTATCTCCAAGTTTTTTTCTATAAACTTTGATGATAACTTCCCACGGAGTGGACATAAAGAAAGCCGAATTATAAATCATTATACCTACCGGATGTACCTTGGACAAGGTAAACAACTTATTTGCTTTATTGAATATTTTCCGGTCGTTTCCACGACCTATAGTTACTGCACTATCTGCTGCCATTGCAACTGCATGCTTATTCAATATTCCTACTACTGCTGTTAATACAACTATCATATATGTTTTGTTTAGTAGTTGTAAAAGTAAATAAAATTTCGAGTTTTTAATGATTAAAAAGGAAAGTTATATATGAAGTATGCACAGGGTTTTCCACATTTTTCGCTGATAAATGTAGCGAGTAATACATCCGGTTTACCCAAAGTGGCTAACTAATATTAAATATTTTTCAAACAATTGAATTATATAATGTATATTTACATTTTCAATACTTTCAAAGTCGCGTTAATTATTCACATCAAATTCAATAAGATGAAAAAAAGATTACTTATTCTATGTTTTTGTATTATATATGTAATTTCATTACAAGCAACAAATTATTATGTAAGTCCCAATGGCAATGATAATAATGACGGACTATCTCCCGGAACTGCTTTCAGGACACTTTCTAAAATAAATAGCTTAAGCTTTTTACCCGGAGATGTCATTGCATTGGAAGGTGGAGAAGTATTTACGGGTAAGATAGAAATTGACGATGATGGTACTGCTGCAAATCCTATCACACTTACTTCCTATAATGGAGGGATTGCTACTGTTCAATCTTTGACCAATACAATAGCTGTGACAATTGAAAGCTCTCATTTTGTAGTTAGTGATTTAAAAATACAAGGAGTTTATGTGGCTTCTACCGATGGTAGTGAGGCTGATGTGCCAACAAATGCAGGCTTGGCATTTGAGGCGATAAATAAAAACATTAATAATATCACGATTAATAATATTGAGGCTAGTAAATTTGAATGGTTTGGCATCAAAGTAAAAGCAGCAATCGGCTTTACTATTGATGGAGTAAATATTTTAAATTGTCATGTTCATAATAATGGTTTTGTAGGCATCAATACCGACGGCGGTTTAAATACGGGTGTACAGAATATCAAAAATGTTTTGGTAGAGAATTGTGTGGTTCATCATAATAAAGGTTGGTCTGCTTCGGCGGCAGGATCTGCTATTTTGCTTAGTAATGTTGAAAACGGAATCCTTCAATATTGCACTGCTCACCATAATGGAGGTAATAATTCAGGAGTTGGACATGGCGGTGGTGGCGGAATTTGGTCAACAGAGAGTAAAAACGTCATTTTTCAATATAATGAATCGCACCATAATGAGACAGGAAATGCAGATGGAAATGCTTTTAATTTTGATGGTGGTAGCCAAAATTGTATAATGCAATACAATTATTCACATGATAATGCCGGAGGAGGATTTATTCTTTTTCAATATGGAATTTTAGAAACTAAAAACATTACTATCCGATACAATATCAGTGAAAATGATGGGCTGTTTTTGAAGCAAGGAGCCATCCATGCACAAATAAACACCAACGTAACACGCCATTTAAAAGACGTATTTATTTATAATAATACTATTTTTAATGACAACCCCAATATCGCTATGGTTGAGGTACATGACGTAGCTCCACCGGTTAGTCAGTATGACATTCAAAATGTACATATTTATAATAATGTATTCATCCAGCCCAATGGTGGTATTGACATTGAGTACATCAATCAAGGAACAGCTACAGTAGGGAATAATTATCGAGACCCTATAGACGGCAATGCCATGATAGCTAATCCGGGGAATAGTGGTACTGTCGGTAATGCCGATTTTTTTGACCATTTAGCTGATTATCAGGTATTGGCTAATTCACCATTAATTGATGCGGGATGGAATTTAAATAATCTAAATATTCCCAATTTTGGAAATATGGGAGCGCAAGATCTTTTTGGAAATGCTATTCCCAATAACGGCGCATACGATATAGGAGCAAATGAATTTGCAGGTGCATGTGTTCCGTCAGAATTGTTGATTAGTAATACTTTTGATGACATCAACTCTCCTGATGTACCCGATTGGAATTTCTCCACATCTGGTACAGCAATAGCTACCGCCACTATTAATCAATGGGATAATGCGGTGATAAATATTAGCAATCCGGGTGCTTTTGATTATAATGTACAATTAAGACAAGACAATTTTGGAATGACCGCAGGAAATTTTTATGTTTTAAATATACATGCAAGAGCTGATGCCAATCGAAATATCAATTTTAAATTGCGTAACCGACTTGATGGTACCTCATATATTTCATCATCCTTAACCTTGAGCAATACCTTTCAAGAATATGTAGTTGTATTCCAAGCTCCTGTCACCGATAATGATTTGCGATTAGTCCTGCTCTTCGGTGCTGATACCAATGATGTATATTTAGAAGATGTAAGCTTTCAGGCTTATTGCGGAGAACCAACGGAAACTCAAATAGATTGTTTAGAGTACCTTTATTTGAATGATTATTCTATTTCTACAAATACTTTCAACGCAGCTATTAACCTTCAGTCAAATGCCACTATAATCGGAGGGGAAACCGTAATTTTTAAAGCAGGTCAGCTTATTGAATTGCCTGCTGGTTTTTCAATTGAGCCAAATGCTAATTTTGAAGCATTGATAGATACTTGTAATTAAAATAAAACTCGCTCTGTAATTTATGCACAAAGTATGCACAGGGTTTTCCACATTCCGTAGAGCGATTTTGCAAATCGCTACCTATCGGGCGAGACGATTTGTAGAATCGTTTTGCGTTTCGCTTTGTAAAATAAGTATTTGGTATTTTTACGAAACTAAAAAGTTGTTATATTTACATAGTGAATGAAATGACTTGACGTTTTTCCACCCCCTCCAAAGGGGGAAATATATCGTGCTTTCTTTTTTAATTTGATTGTAAAATACTGATAATCATTTATTTACAATTTAAATAAAAATATTTTTCAGTAGAATACTTTTTTTATTACTAAAGCAAAAAACGGAAGCCACTTGCGCGACTTCCGTTCTTTCATAATAGTCAGGGAATTATACTTTTATCAAAGTTTCACAAATTTACCTGTAAATACCTGGCCTCCATCTGTTTGCAGACGTAAGAGATAAGGTTGGTTATTTGGTAAATCTTCAATATTGATATTCAATACATCGGTCAGGCCTGTTTGGTTTTGATAGACTTGTTTGCCATCCAAACTGTAAATGACCACGCTGATTTCTTCCGTAATCGACATATCCAATACTTCATGCAGATTTACGTTTAAATCGCTGGTTGCCGGATTCGGATAGAGATTCAGCAACGAACCTGCCGCGAAGTTGCTTCCATTGAATGAATCAAGTGTAAGCTGTAATAGTGCCGGGGTAATATTTACCGTATAATCTTCTACTTCTCCGTATTGGAATGAACCGCAGGGAGAGGAAAGTGCATTATTCCATTGCATAGATACGCGCATACCTGTAAGTCCGAGTGAAGCTGAACTTGGGATGGAGACATTGCCGGAGAGTGTGTTATTACTTGTACCGGTATATACCTCTTCACCTGCATCGTCAAAATCACCGTCTCTGTTGAAGTCAATCCAAACTTTCCATGCTTCGTTGTATGAAGAGTTTGCAAATCCCGGTGTAAGGCTAAACGGCACGGAACTACCCAAACTAACGTTAGCTGTCTGCAAAGTAAAGTCACCATAACCACCGTCATTGCCGGAAGTATTATTGATACTTCCAAATACGACTTGCTGAATATACTCGTAGTTCGTATTTGTAGAGGTGGAGGTACAGTAAGTCGGGGGCGTACCACAAGCGTTATTCGCATCATTCGGACAATCATCACAATCGTCGGGTGTGTTATCGCCGTCTGTATCTATGTTGTCGTCCCCATTCGGACAGGCATCATCCGCATCGCATACACCGTCACTGTCTGAATCTTGTATTGTGCCACCTGTACAATTGCAGTTCGCATCATAAGTTTCACCTGTCGTACAAGCGTCACCGTCGTCGCAAGCTGTTCCGGCTAAGGTATCATCTAGCCCCGGACAAGCATCATCTGCATCGCAAATACCATCGCCGTCTGCATCTGTAAGTGTACCTGCACAATTACAATTTGTATCGTAAATATCATTTTCGGTACATGCATCTCCATCATCACAAACTGTTCCGGCTAAGGCATCGTCTATACCCGGACAAGCATCATCTGCATCGCATACGCCGTCATTATCTGTATCTTGTGTTACACCACCTATACAGTTGCAATTGGCGTCGTAAGTTTCACCTGTGGTACAGGCATCGCCATCATCGCAGGCTGTGCCGGGTGTACATGCGGGAGGTGCAGCATCTACACCTATATCATCAATAGAAACGTCTCCTTGCCATGTTTCACCTGTTATTCCCCAGAAACGTAGCATGACGTACTGTCCCGCGTAAGCATCTAAATTGGCAGTTGCACTATTCCATTGATTGCCTTGATTACCTGTTTGGCTCCAAATTGCATTTGACCAAGAAGCACCGCCATCTGTACTGATTTGTACATCCAAATCCATATCTGCGGCTGTACCGTACATGTGATATTGGAAAGTCAAACTTGCCGTCTGCATACCAGTCAAATCAAAACAAGGAGAGATGAGACCTGCTGTTTTAGAAGGGAAATTCGGGTTGGATGCTTCAATATACATATACCAAATGCCTTCATACGCAGAGGAAGGTCCGGTACT
Source organism: uncultured Saprospiraceae bacterium (assembly GCA_937930625.1). Lineage (GTDB taxonomy): Bacteria > Bacteroidota > Bacteroidia > Chitinophagales > Saprospiraceae > JAHDEO01. The sequence goes on from CALHBW010000438.1 coordinate 6,904, forward strand.
ATTGGAAGGTGTACCGCCTGAATCTCTTGTCCAATCCAAATCATCGCCACCGCTTTGTGACCATTGCCCTAAACCGGATTCAAAACCTTCTGTATATGGGAAGTTGCTAATCGAAGTCGGACATACCGGGCAAATCCCACAATCTCCACCACAATCAATTCCTGTTTCATTGCCATTTTGAATGTCATCCGTACAAGTCGGGCAAGCCAAACAATCGACCCCGCCACAATCTACGTCGGTTTCATCGGCATCTTGTACGCCGTTTTCGCAGTGTCCGAGTGGTTCTCTATATACTGTGAAATCATCAAAATAAAAACCATCTGATTGCGTACGTTCGGTATCTCCGTCCGCTTTGAAGCGTAGGTAAACGGTATTGGTACCCACATATGCAGAAAGGTCGATTTCTTCACGTACCCATTCTTTTTGGAAGCCATCGTATAAGCCTTCACCTGTTGGTTGGTCGGGGCTACCGTTACCACTCCATATATTGTCGGGGCTTGTTCCCTGCTTGGTATATGTACCACATAATTCTGACCATGAACTGCCGTCTGTCGAGACTTCTATTTGAACATAATCAAACAATCGCGTAATATCCCATTTTGTATAATATTCTAAAATAGCACTTTGTGTAGAAGAAAGGTCAATTGGATTAGTCAGCGTCAATGTGCGTGTAGCTGTGCTCATATCGCCCGACGGTGAATCGGTGAGGCTATTTCCATCTGAATAACCGCCTGCACCGGATACGCCCCATCCACCACTACTCGTCCAATTACTCATAGAAGAAGCGTCATCATAGAGTAATTCATACGCGCTATACATTTTTGAAATAGTCGTCGTGTGAATGTCATAAGTACCATTATTGAGTACGACATCAAAGTCAATCACTGTGCCCGGAGGGGTGTTTGGAGCAATTGTAACAGCAGTACTTACAGTCGCAAAATTCGCATCTGTAATAGTGCCTGTATTCATCGACGGACTGGCAATAGCCATCATGTAAGGACTACTGGAAGAAACCGATACTGTGAATGCGCCGTTCACATTACTCATGTGTTCTACACTGAATGTCAATTCAGGACTTTGCGGGTCGAGGTGATAAGTTGTGAGGTCATTCAATACGCCATAATTTGCCGCTGAATAGGCTAAAATCAAAGACATTTTCAACTGCTCCTGACACTGCGGAACGATGTCGGATGGAGAGGGCCAAAAGCCACCTTCTGCTGCCGAACCAATTTCCGGCGTCCATGCTAAAATATCTTCTGCTCCATAAAACCAATCGTTTGCATCGCCATTGGTTGGATAAATTACCTCGTTTCCGTTTCCGTAGTGATAGCGATTGTGCCAGCACATATGTTCGGAAATTTCACCGAAAAGCTCTTCGTCAGGACTATGATTTGGTGTATGTCCCCAGGGGTGGAGCATCAGGTTGGAATAAGAGTGCGTATTAAAGGCATTGACAAAACTGTGGCTCTGAACAAAATTGCGTATAATCTGCGTTTCAGGTTCAGAGAAAGGTGCTGTGCCCCGATACGTATCTGAGCTTGGAGTCGGGCTTGAACCGGAATTGTCCAGTCCCCACTGATAACCATAATTACGATTCGGGTCAACCCCGGTACTACCATCGCTATTGTTGCGGCGATTTTTTCGCCACAAACCACCGCCGTTTGGATTGGTTTGTTGATTATAAACGTAGCCATCAGGATTGACGACCGGAATAAAGTACATTTCGGTGTTATCGACGATGTTTTTGACGGTTGGGTCGGTAGCATAATTTTCCAATAGATACCACATGTAATATAGGTGGTTCATCATCGAAAGCGGCTCACGTGCGTGGTGTACGCCCGTGTAAAGCACTTCTGCTTCGTTTTCATCTACATCAGGATTGTCGGAAAGGCGGACGTAATAGACCGTTCTGCCTTGTATCGTTGTGATAGATGTGCTGGCAGGAGTTCTGGCACTGACAAGGTTGGGATAGAGACTACGCATTTGGTCCAACTCATCGAGCATTTCCTGATAAGTCGTGAAGCCGCCCATGCTACCCAAGTCGAAGTTTTGTGGAACGGGGAACGGGTCTTCTGTGCAACCAATGTCTTGCCCTGCTTCGGCATTTTTGAGTAAGGCGTCTTGCTTGGCTTGTTGCAAAGCCGCCTGTGCTGCGGGGAGGTTGGCTATGTTGCGTTGTTCGTAAAACTTAGACAAATCATCAATCAAAACTTCGGGGTTTAAGTTATGATTTTTGATGCTTTCGTATTCATTTTTATTGACTTCGAGAATGAGTACATTTTGTCCATTAATCTGTTTTGTGGATGCGCCACATTGCAGGTCAATTCCCAAGTGGGCAATCTCACCTATGACATCCTTACTGTTGATGATAACTTTGATTTGTTTGTAAATTGGGACTTCTGATTCGTCCATTTGGTGTGGTTGAAAATCGTGTTGATGTCCGTGATGTTCATGCTGTGCAAAGCTGCTACTTATACTACAATATAGCAACAAAAACACCATTAAACAGGTCATTTTAGTTCTCATAAGTAAATGATTAAAAGCTGGTTTGGAAGAAACAATGATAGATTAAACCCATAGACAATTTGTAATTATTATGTAAGGATAGTATCGAAGCTAAATTGAAATTTAATCTGAGTGATTCTTAATTTGTGGAGAGTGGAGTGGATAGTGTTTTTTGCTAATAGTAATACACAATGATAGAAAGTTTTCTTCTAAAAACCAATTTTTTAGCGTCTTTTAAAGCATTTTAGTTTACACAAATTGCATTTAGGAATGATTTAATGTATTTTTTATTTTTGATGGGGAAATATGTGCGTTCTATATATCAATTATACTGCGAATGGGATAAATTTCGGAAAACAAAATCACACTAATAGGTTAAATGAGAATCTTTTGCAGGGATAATAATTTTGGACTTATTAAGAACTTTGATACGAAAAAATTTGTTTTCACTTTGAGGTAAAAAAAACAAATTGTACTTTTGCACCAAAATCTTAATAAGTAGAGAAGAAAATCATATTCATTTCCTCTCTACTAAACTTGAAAATTAATCACAGCTAGTACAACAAATATGTGAGGTACAGCTGTATGCTTGGGAACTACAAAGGTAAAAAAAATTACAACTTGATTTTTGTTTTTTAAAATGAAGTTCTCATTGTACCTCACAATAGTTGTACTAAAAACTTTTTTTTAATGATAAAAACAATCGACGGTCAGGAAATCAAAACTAATCTTGAAGTAAAAATAACTATTGGAAAACTTCCAAATCACAGAGAGTGTGAGTTAATCATACAATTCGTTACTAAACCCAAGAAGGACTATTCAGCGAAATGGAGTGATGAGGATAATATGATTGGTTGGTTACGGCAAAAATTTCATTTTGATGAAGACATCTTTTGATGTGTACAAACAGGTAGGTGCAGAAAGTAAGAATAGTGATTTTTTGTAGGTTATTTTTCCTAATAATTAAAAAAACAATTTATACATTTACCGAAGGATGAAAAACTTGTATAAAAAGTAGAAGCGACCCAAGAGCCGCCTCAATGTTTTTCACAACAGAATAAGAAGAATACAAAGTATTCTAATCTTTACTGTCATTAACTTTCAAATTATAGCAGCAAAAATAAATTATTTAATTATAAAAAACAAATTTAGCCATGAAAATTTTAGGTATAGACTTAGGCGTTGGTAGTATAGGATGGGCATTGGTAGATTTGAACGGGGAAACTCCCTCTGCCTCGGAGATTGTGCAAACAGGTGTACGTATCGTGCCTGTCACTGATCAAGCTGATGACTTCAGGAAAGGAAAGTCAGTAACTATCAACTCCGACCGCACACGCTATCGTGGTACACGACGTAATAAACATCGCTGGAAATTGAGGCGAAAGCAATTGAAAAAACTGTTGGAAAAAAATGGTATGCTTCCCGACAAAGCTTTGATGGAACTCGAAACTCATGACCCTTACAACTTGCATCAACAATATGCCGATGAAGCGAGAATAGACATTAAGCAAGTCCCTCCCCCACCCGTCTCTCTCAAATTGTATCACCTGCGCCAACGCGCGGCAAATCAACGAATTGAGTTGGATGAATTGGGCAGGGTCTTATTACATTTACTTCAGAAGAGAGGCTTCAAATCGAATAGAAAAAGTAACTCAAAGGAAGACACTGAATTGGTCAGTATCATCAATGAAAATAGCACAAAACTGGAAGGAACTCCCGGAGAGCATTATTTCAAAAAATTTGAGACCTATTATCAAGACTTACTAAAAAGACAAAAAGATAAGACGCTACCAATTCCCGAAATCCCACGTACAAAAACGGATGTTCGTTTTAAAGCAGACAAGAACAAAAATAAAGATGCCCCAAAGGCAGATAAGGAAAATCGCACATTCAAACGGGATACTTACTTCGACGAGTTTAATCGTATCTGGCGAGAGCAGAAAAAACATTACCCTGATATACTGACCAAAGACCTAAAACACGAAATCGGTACTCGCTGCATTTTTTATCAGCGCGACCTAAAATCACAAAAATCAAAGGTTTCGCGCTGCCAATTTGAGCGTGGGTATAACGTGACTCCCAAGAGCAGTTTATTTTTTCAAGAACTACGTATATGGTTGAATGTTAATAATTTAGAGATAAGTGACGACGAGGGAAATAAATATAAATTGGCGCGAGACAAAGACGACACAGAGGAAACGGCATTGATAAAAGCACAACAACGCCGCGATTTATTTAATTATCTCAACGATAAAATAGGTGAAAAAAATGTCCGTGGCAGCGTTACGCCAAGCAGTGTCATCGGAAAACTTGGCTATAAACCCATCAAAAAATTTGACCTCAATTTTGAGGAAGTACAAAGAAATAAAACTCGCGCACAGTGGTTGCGTATCTTCAAAGAACATAATTTACTAAAAGAAGCCACACACGCGAAGAAAGGCATACTAAATTTTGATGCCTGTGGCGAAAATCCGGAAAACCAAACAGCTTACAAGCTTTGGCATTTAATTTATTCGGTAGAAAATCCCGAACACCTGACCAATGCCATAGAAAAAATACTCCAAGAAAAAATCGCCGCCGAAAAAATGAATATTACTAAGGAAAAAATACGCACACTCGCAGAAGATTTGGAGTCCAATATAACTTACAAACCTGAATACGGAAACCTTAGTACAAAGGCTATCAAAAAAATATTACCTTATCTTCGTGAAGGCTACAAATATAGCGATGCCTGCAAATTTGTACATGAGGCAGAGCAGGCAAATGGCAGAAATGTCAATTACTTACACTCTCATTACGAAACCGCAGAGGACATAGAGGAAAGAAAAGAACACATGAAAACCCAAAAATTTGAACCCAAAGCCCCGATTCCGCGTGGAAGCGTACGCAATCCTGTAGTAGAAAAAATTCTTAATCAACTCATTAATTTACTCAATGAGATTGTACAAATACATGGCAGACCACAAGAGATACGCGTAGAACTCGCCCGTGAATTAAAGCGTAATGCCAAGCAACGCGACAAAATGGATAAAGCCATGCGAGCCACCAAAAAACAACACATTGAAATCAGGGAAAAACTTCTCAATGAATATAACCTTCCCAGAGTAAGTAGAAATGACATCATCAGATACAAGCTCTGGGAAGAAACAGAAGGGATATCCCTTTATAGTGGTAAAAAAATACCAATACATAAAATATTTTCTTCAGAGTATCAGATAGACCATATCATCCCACAGGCACGACTCTTTGATGATTCATTTTCAAATAAAACATTAAGCGAATGGAAACGGAATCAACTAAAAGGTGCACGTACTGCCTATGATTTTATAGCCACCGAATATCCCGAAGAACTGCAAGATTATATTCAGAATGTCAATAAAATTAAAAGCAAAATCAAACGCGATAAACTACTGATGACCGAAGACAAAATACCCGATGATTTTATCGAAAGACAAAAAAAAGACAGCCAATATATCGCTAAAAAAGCTATGGACATCCTTCGTTATTACACCCCCGTCGTCAACTCTACAAGTGGCTCGGTAACGGACACACTTCGCCACCAATGGGGGCTTACCGATGTGATGAAAGAAATTAATTATGACAAATACAAAGCACTGGACAGAATCCATTACATCGAAACAAAAACAGGTAAAAAAATCATGCAAATCAAAGATTGGTCAAAGCGCGACGACCATCGGCATCACGCCGTAGATGCCATCGTAATTGCATGTACAAAACAACGGGTAATCCAACAACTCAACAACCTCAACAAAGAATACGAAGAACGTATATCTATCAAAAAAAGTGCACAATCATTCAAACCGCTATGGGAAGATTTCCGTAACGATGCACAAAAAGCCATCGAAAATATACTTATATCTTTCCGTTCCAAGCAACGTATCGCCACCAAAAATATTAATACACATTACACAAAAGATAAAGACGGCAAACGAACTATACACAAACAAACCATCCTCACACCACGCGGACAATTGCATAAAGAAAAAGTATATGGCGAAACTAAATTACAAAACAAAGACAAAACGCCACTTGATACCAAATTTAAACTAGAAACACTAAAGTATATGCAGCACCCCCACGAAAAAGCAGCCGTACAAAAACGACTCGCCGAATATGATAACGACCCTAAAAAAGCTTTTAAAAATCTGGACGACCATCCAATTTTTGCCGAAGGCAGCAATAAACCAATTACCGCAGTCACCACATGGCGCCGGGTTTATACCATTCGCAAACCCATTAATGAACTCAATGAAGGACAAATCCAACAAATCATCGACCCCAAAATCCGGGAGCTATTGATGGAAAAAGACGTTGACCTAAACAACGTGTGGCTCGATAAAAAAGTAGGTATCAGAGTGAAATCCGCCACCATCGTTACTACCTTAAAATCTCCTAAGCCACTCCACAAAAATGAAAAAGGCAAAGCCATTGATTTTGTCAACCTTCGCAAAAACCACCACGCCACCGTATATCGCGACGAAAAAGGCAATTACTATGATGAAGTAGTTAGTTTTTGGGATGCCTTCAAACGATACAAAAAACTACGTAAACAACGCAAAAATAAACACGAGAGATTCAATGTTATCAAAACCACAGATTTACCCGAAGGGCATGAGTTTGTCGTTTCACTTATCATCAATGAAATGTTTGTCAAAGACCTCGACCCTGATGAGATTGACTTTTTTGACCCCAAAAACTATCCCTTAATCAGCAAACACCTTTACAGGGTTCAAAAATTAGCAAAGAAAGACTACATGCTTCGTCATCACCTTGCCACCACTCTAAATTATAAACACGATGAGCAAAGAATACAAAGTTTGCAAAAACTGGAAAACTTCACCAAAGTCACCATCAACCGACTTGGAATAATTACCGACGTACAAAAAATAATATAATAATGATTAACGGTGAATGATTAATGATTAATATTTTTTTGTATAGCATTTTTTGCTACGCGAAAAATTAATCATTAACCATTCATCATTAATCGTTACACATTAAACCACTAACTATCCGATAATCTGTATTCGCCCCACTCACGAATACCCAAACTACGCGTCCCAAAATGGTAAAGCGTACCTTGTATTTTGGCAACCCCGCCCGATTGAACATCCAACACCAACAGTTGGTCATCAAAAAGCCCGACCAACCCAACTTCCGGCACACCGTACCCGTAGAGGACATCGGTATCTTGCTGCTCGACAATCCGCAAATCAGCATCACGCACTCCGTCATGCAGCAATTGCTCAAAAACAACGTCGCATTTATCACCTGCGATGAAAAGCATCTACCAACAGGCTTGCTACTCCTCCTCAACGGGCATACCAAGCAAAGCCAGCATTTCAGGCATCAAGTCAGTGCTTCCGAGCCGCTCAAAAAGCAACTTTGGCAACAAACCGTCGTTTCAAAAATCAGCAATCAAAGCCGACTTTTGGAGCAATTGGGTATTGACAACAAGCGTTTCGCGCCCCTCATACGCAAGGTGCAAAGCGGCGACGCCACCAATGTCGAAGGTCATGCCGCCAAACTCTACTGGGCATCACTTTTCCAAGATTTTACCCGCGAACGATTTGGCGATTATCCCAACAATCTGCTCAATTATGGCTATGCCATCCTGCGGGCTATCGTAGCGCGCGCGCTTACGGCTTCGGGCTTGCTGCCCACACTCGGCATTCATCACCGCAATCAGTATAATGCTTACTGTCTTGCCGATGATATTATGGAACCCTATCGTCCTTATGTCGATTTGCTCGTCGTACAAATCATGGAGGAATACGACGAACCCGTCGAAGACCTCACCCGTGATATGAAAGCACAATTGCTCGAAATCGCCACCATAGATACCATCGTCAATGGCAGACGCGGACCGCTGATGGCAAACGTCACACGCACCACCGCATCACTCCATCAGTGTTTTGTCGGAGAACGCCGAAAGATTCTCTTTCCTGAATTGTAACCGAGTTGACGAGTTGTTGATTTGACGAGTTAATGGTACACGTCAACACATCAACACGTCAGCGCATCAACACGTCAATGAACCATTCTAACCGTTTAAACCAATACCGTATTATGTGGATAGTCGTCCTATTTGACCTACCGACCAATACCAAAAAAGAACGCAAAGCAGCCAGTGGATTTCGCCAAAAACTTATCAAAGATGGCTTTACGATGTTCCAATTTTCGGTCTATACGCGCCACTGCCCCAGTCGTGAAAACGCACAGGTACACATCAAGCGTACTAAAGACAATCTGCCGCCCTACGGCAAAGTCGCATTTATGATGTTTACCGACCGACAATATGGTATGATGGAAGTCTATTATGCGACTAAAAAGACAGATACGCCGCGCGGACCGCAACAACTGGAAATGTTTTGAGTAAGTCCATAGTCGGTAGTCCATAGACGATAGGCAGTCGTGAAACACGAAGGCGAACTAATTTTTTTTTCAAAAATTAGCTCGCCTTGCTATGTCTTTTCCTAAAAAAAGTGGTCATAAAATTTGCTTTTTTCATTCCCAAACGTAGCGTTTGTGTTACCTTAGAAATGAAAAAATGGTCATTTTTACCTTTTTACTCGCAGGATTTGGTCATTTTTTAAATCCTAACAGACTCGGTAAGTTGCTGATTATTAAAAACTTGCACAGGTCACGTTGTTTATGACCAATGCAAATATACAATTTGAAAGCTAATCACAACGTCCGCAGCATATAAGACGAAAGTGGACCAGTTGTTTATGACCAATGCAAATATACAATTTGAAAGCTAATCACAACAAGGTGCATAGACCGTCGATGCAGTCCATTGTTGTTTATGACCAATGCAAATATACAATTTGAAAGCTAATCACAACACCTTTCGATGGACTGCGTTTTTGTTGTAGTTGTTTATGACCAATGCAAATATACAATTTGAAAGCTAATCACAACACCCGTTCGCCTTCGTCATCATGTGATGTTGTTGTTTATGACCAATGCAAAT
>CALHBW010000439.1 GCA_937930625.1 uncultured Saprospiraceae bacterium
ACCAACACAACATGAATCAACCAACGTTCTATCTTCCACGCTTTCAGCGACTTATCAGAAAGATGACGAAAGGGGTCGCCCGCAGTCTCCGCTAGTCCGCCACAACCACAAACCCATGAGCAGTACCATCTTTTTCCATAAAAATAAGTTAGTAAAGGCGAGATAATGAAAATCATTGCCAGTCCGAGTATGAGCATAAACATCCCCAATTTGCCGCCACTCAACATGCCGTTTAAGTTCCAATCTTGGAAAAAATAGGCGTTGAGAGGCCACATATTTTTCATGTCGAGTGTAAAATAAGGTCTATCGCCATTGAGACTTTCCAGAAATTCGGGAATGAGAAAAGCAAAACCCAATTGGAAAAACATCACAGAAAATGTGCGAATTTGTTGGTAGCGATTGTGTCGATATTTGAGCAAAAATTTGATACCGAAAATCAAAATTGCTAAGGTATAAAGCGTTCCATAGACAAACCATTGACTGGCGGGTTTTCCTTTCAACAGCATACTCAAGGGGTCGAATAAAGAAACCAAACCCATATTGGCGGCTCCGTCTTTTCCCAAGCCTAAAAGTGTCGGAAAAAAGTACAACACGACATAAAATCCGGTAATCACTATACCAATTATCCAACCCCACAAACCCAAGTTTGTCAGTGATTTATGCCATACATGATTGTTTTTGATACCTTCCGGTTTGTTCATGTATTCACGCCACGAGTATATGCACACGCCCACCGCCATAAGCGCGAGCGAAGCCGTCAGCCAAGTACCATAATTACTATTTATCTGCCCAAAAAGCGCGATAAGCATAATAAGCAGACCCAATCCGCCGATTGCCGCAGCTATCTTTTGGATGGTGTCCATACCGGTTGGATGGGGATTAGAAAGTGAAAGGCTGTTATGTACCGGAGCCATGATATTTATATTTTCCGTAGCGCGGTACTTCCAGTCCGCGCCTCGCGTTAGTTTTGCTAAATAGACGCGAGGCACGGACTGGAAGTACCGCGCTACGTATTAAGCAAACTGTTTTTTGATAAATTTTACGACAGAATTTAAGCCGCGTTTTTCCACTAATTGCAAATTGCCGCGTGTTTTTTGATTGTACATAGCGACAACGTCTGCTTCGTATTGGTCATAAAATTCGGGGTCAAAATTGGCGAGTCCAAGGTTCATCAATACGTTTTCGATGTGTGCTTTGTCGCGTATCCACTGTCGGCAAACCTCGTCGCGGTAGCGAATACCCATCGTTTGAAAACCAATCACCATCCCCGATAAATCGTCCCATACGATGCGGATGCTTTTTTCTCCATCGGAATGTTCCCAATATAATGATTGATGTTCGGCAGGCGGATTGGCGAGTACTGTGCCGTAAACTTGATACTCAATATCGAAAAATTTAGCAGAATTGAACCATATACCGGGCTGATAATCAATGGGTTTTCCACAAATATTATACGCCACCGTTTCGCCCATCATACGCCCGACATACCATACGGCTTCGATGGGTCGTCTGCCCGGTGGAGGGGTACGGAGTTGGGCGCAGTCGCCTATGGCATAAATATCTTTGACACTCGTTTCGAGATGTTCATCGACGACGATACCTTTTTGAGTTTCGATTTCCGTTTCTTTTATGAAGGCAATATTCGGATGCACACCCGCCGTCAAGCCGACAAATTGACAGGGAATTTCATCGCCTTTATTGGTGATGACAGCGCGGCATTTGCCATTTTCATCCGGTAAGATTTCCTTTAATTCGGTGGAAAGGCGGAGGTCGATACCATTCTTGTTGATAACGCGATTGACCATAGCCGATTCTTCGGACGCAAGTACCATGTTCCAATAGCTTTTTTCCCGCACCAAAAACGTCACGGGAATATGCCGCGAATGAAACATTTCCGCCATTTCAATCCCAATCAATCCGCCGCCTACAATGACTGCGTGTTTTAAGCCTTCGCTATGATATTCCATGCCTTCCAAATCCTGCGCCGAGTACATGCCTTGCACCCCGTCGAGGTCTTGTCCGGGCCAGCCAAATTTGTTGGGTTCAGAGCCGAGTGCCAGCACAAGTTTGTCGTATTGAATAGCCGTAGTATCGCGCATATTCAATTTTTTATTTGGAATATCAATGGATTTTACCCTGTCGCGCAGTAGGTTGATTCGGTTTTTCTCCCAAAACCAATTTTCATATGGCTGTGTGTCCTGAAACCGCATATGCCCCATATAGATGTACATGAGCGCAGTACGCGAAAAGAAGTAGTCTGTTTCGTCAGAAATTACGGTAATTTTATGGTCACTCAGCTTGCGTACCCAACGCGCCGTTGTAATGCCACTGATGCCATTGCCGATAATTACGATGTGCATAAATTATAATTGTTTCATTGTTTTACTGTTTCATTGTTTGATTGTTACATTATTTCACTACTAATTTTGTATTGACCCTTAGTTTGGCTTTGCTTGGTTAAAAAATATTTGAACCATTTGGAAGGCAGACAAAACAATGAAACGATGTAATAATTGAACAATAAAATCACACAACAATATATTACATTTTCGAGATTGTAACGTGGTTTTTTAGATTTTTTGTTTTTGATTAAATAGGGAGTGTAAAGTTTGTCTGTATATTGACAAATTCGCGAGGCGGTCAGGGTAAGTATTCAACTACAAATTTGAGATAGCCTTGCTTGCCGTTGCGTTTATTCCAGCGAACTGCTGACTTGTGAAGTTTGCGTAAACAAGCCAATAAGGTATCCTCAAAACTATTCGATTTTTTATTGAGCACACTGAATCGTTTGGGTGCTTCCTGCTTGGGTTCGATTGCGCGGCGTTCTTCCATGATAGCCTGTACACGGTCAAATACAAGTTGCTCATTTTCAGAGAGATGCTCCGGCAACTTTGGCGTTTGTCCTGCTGCTACCCGTCGTTGATATTGCACCAAAGCATCTAAGGCTTTGATTGCTTCACGGTCTTCCATCGTAGGGTCTTCCCGATAAACAGAAACGACCATAAATTCGATATTTTGAAGTAAATCTAAATGTGTATCTTCTAATGCCATAATTTTTTAAATTTTTAATTTCCAAGCATCGAAATAGGTTATTAGTTATTAGTTCATGGTTGATAGTTGATAGTTCATAGTTATTAGTTATTAGTTATTAGTTATTAGTTATTTAAATAATATTTTTTTTGTAAATTACTGATTATCAAAATATTAAACATTAAACAAGCAATCAAAAACTATGAACTATCAACTATCAACTATCAACTATCAACTATCAACTATGAACTATCAACTATCAACTCACAGCTAATTTTTCTTCTCTATTGAATGTCACCACATCCATATATTCTTTTTCAAATTCGGCGATAGCAGTCGCTTTTTGCGCTTCGTCCCAACCGAACTCTTTTGCCATTTCATCTGCGATGAAAGGATATAATGTTGCCAATGAATCGCGTTCAAAATACAGCCTTCCCGTTCGGCGAACTAAGTAATCACAGAGGTTATTGCACATTTCATAGTGGATGCCGTACCACATTTCGGCAACTTGGATGCGCTGTTCGGCGTCGCTGATTTCGGCGTAGAGTTCGTAGGCTTTTTCGATGATAATATCGACGTTTGTACCATATTTATACACCAAATCAATGACGTGATTTTCCTTTAAGCCAATCTGTTTGACTTCTCCTATTCGCTTGACTATGAAGGTTTCAAGCGCACGTTCGGAATCAAATTCACCGCCCGAAAGTTGAATTTTAGCGGTGGTGCAAGGTTGTAATTTTTTGTATTGTTCAGGGTTTTCTTTTTGTAAAAATTTGACGACTTCATTGACCACGCGCTCCGCCATTTTGCGATAGCCCGTCAATTTACCGCCTGCAATCGAAATCAAACCTGATTCGGCATAAAAAATCTCGTCTTTACGCGACAATTCTGAGGGGTCTTTGCCTTGCTGATGAATCAACGGACGCAAGCCCGCCCAAGTTGACACCACATCCTTCACCGTTAAATTCGTATCGGGAAACATGTAATTCGCTGCTGCCAAAACGTATTCTACATCAGATTTGGTAGTGTATGGTTCGTCGGTTTCGCTTTGGTAAGTCGTGTCCGTCGTACCTATGTAGGTGACGCGTCCGCGCGGGATGGCAAACACCATTCGGCTATCTGCATCCACATCAAAATAAACGGCTTGTTGGATAGGTAATTTTTCGTAAGGCACAACGACATGGACGCCCTTAGTGAGATGTAGTCGTTTTTTACCTAACTTGGCGTCGTCAAGTCCACGCACTTCATCGACCCACGGACCTGTGGCATTGACAATTTTTTTAGCTTTTAAATCATATAATTTATTGGAAACGTGGTCTTTGACCCGTACACCGCTTATTTTTTCATTTTCATAAAAATACTCAACTGCCTCTGTATAATTAATGGATTTTGCGCCACGCGCTCTTGCGGATTTGAGGTTTTCGATGGTGAGTCGCGCATCATCTGTACGGTATTCGTAATAGATTCCGCCGCCCTTCAAAATATCTTTTCTAAGGAGTGGTTCATGCTTTAGTGTATCTTCTTTGGAGAGCATTTTTCGGCGTTCTTCTTGCTCCACACCCGCCAAATAATCATAGACCCAAAGTGCCATCGAACTCGTCATTTTCCCCAATTCGCCTCCTTCAATTATCGGCAACAACATTTTTTCAGGAATCACAATATGCCTTGCATTTTGATGTACAATAGCGCGCTCCAAGCCTACTTCGCGTACCAATCTGATTTCCAATTGTTTGAGATAACGCAAGCCACCATGAATCAACTTCGTGGAACGGCTACTTGTCCCCCATGCAAAGTCTTTTTTCTCAACTAGCATTACTTTCAAACCCCGTGCCGTAGCATCCAAAGCAATACCCGCTCCCGTGATACCGCCACCTATCACTATCAAGTCAAATTGCTCATTTTGAGCTTCTTCGAGAATGGCTTCCCGATGTATGCCGGAGAAAATTGTTTTATTCATTGCTGTATTGTTTCATTGCTTCATGGTTTCATGGTTATATTGTTTCATGGTTTCATGGTTTCATGGTTTCATGGTTATATTGCTTCATGGTTTCATGGTTATATTGCTTCATGGTTGGTATGGGTTTTTTGCAAAGCAAAAAACCGTAATAACAATCGAACCATGAAACCATATAAACTCCTATTTGCGCTTATTGTTTCGTTCGCCCAACAAATATGCTTTCAGGAAATCATTAATTTCTCCATTGAGTACCTTGTCGGGATTATGAACTTTGTGTTCGGTACGCAAATCTTTCACCCAACGGTCATCCAGTACGTAGCTGCGAATTTGTGAGCCAAAACTGATGGCGTCTTTTCCGGCTTCGATGGCGTCGCGTTTGGCATTTCGTTTTTCCAACTCCTTTTGGTAGAGACGCGATTTGAGCATTTGCATTGCCTTTTCGCGATTGGCGAGTTGAGAACGCTCAATCTGACATACGACGACGATGCCCGATGGTTTGTGCGTGAGTTGGACTTTGGTTTCAACCTTATTCACGTTTTGCCCACCTGCTCCGCCGGAGCGTGAAGTCTGTAATTCGACATCTGCCGGATTGATGTTAATTTCTATCGAATCATCTACGACAGGATATACATACACCGAGGCAAAGGAAGTTTGACGCTTGCCTTGTGCATTAAACGGACTGATACGCACGAGGCGGTGTGTACCGTTTTCGCCCTTGAGATAACCATAGGCAAATTCGCCGTCAATTTCCAATTCGACGGACTTGACACCCGCTACATCACCATCCACTCGGTCAACTTCGCGGACTTTGTAGCCGTTCTTTTCGCCCCACATGATGTACATCCGTAAGAGCATATCCGCCCAATCACAAGCCTCCGTACCTCCTGCACCCGCGTTGATTTCGATGGTACAGCTGAGTTCGTCTTCCGGTTGGTCGAGCATCGCTTTTAGTTCCGACTCGTCCATTGCCGTAAGCGAAATATTGTATTGCTCATCGACTTCTTCAGGTGTTGCCTCTCCTTCTTGCGAAAATTCAAACAGTACGGCAAGGTCTTCAATTTGGGTTTCCAAATCCTTGTATTCTTCTACACGTTTTTTGTTGGATTTCAGTGTTTTGAGTACGGTTTGTGCGGCTTTGTTGTCATTCCAAAAATCGGGGTCACCGGCACGTTGCTCGTCCTCTTCGATACGTTCTAAGCGTGTATCGACGTCAAAGATAGTCCCTGATGACCCGCAATCGGTCTCGTAGGGATTTTAATTGTTCAGTAGTCATGGGGCAAAGGTACGGAATAGGAACGAGTGGCGAGTAGCGAGTAACGAGATTTTTTGATTGTGAAATCACTTTTTTCTGCGAATAATTAAAATTTCTTGACAGGAAAACTCCATCCAACAATAGCACCTTGGATAATTTGGATAAATGTATTTTTATCCCGATAATAGCTTCAAAAGGATTTAATAGGTTCTTTTTATCCGTAAAAATCTTTTTTTGAAGTATCTGAATGAAAAATAGACGCAAGGTGTGTATTTTTAAATTAGCCACAATAACAAAAAAATAAAAATGCAATTTGATAAAGATTTACAATCAGAATTTAAAGCACTATTCCTTCAAGCAAGAAATATATTACTTTCTTATGAAGGGATTGTTGAAACGAAAAAAGAAAGAATCACAACTTATTCTAATGAAAAAGGAGGAATTTGCCACATGAGAACTATGCCTTATGGAATTGATTTCGGATTCTTAAAAGGGGCAAAAATGGAGGATAAGTTTGGAGTACTTACAGGTAAAGGGAAAGCTATTAGAGTTCTGCCTCAAAAAGGAGAATTGAACGAAAAAGTAATTAAATACTTTATTAAACAAGCAATTGAAATTAATGCCAATAAATAGTGACGTAATCCGTTATTCGTTGGCTACCCGTCTAAGTTTGTTTGCGGGATACTACTCGTCTGACGAAGGTTTTGTGAAATGTAGTGATTTGTCTCATAAAATATTCGCACTGAATAAAAGGATTCGTCTGACGAGTATTCGATTTAGGCAAAGTTAGACGAGTAGCATACTACTATACATGAACCTCAAACCAGAACGTCTTGCTGAATTTATTTCAGTATCTCCCAAGCTACAAGCAGAATATTAAATGTGAGCTACAATTTCGTATTTTGCTATAAAACAGCGATTTGTAGCTTCTGCCCG
>CALHBW010000440.1 GCA_937930625.1 uncultured Saprospiraceae bacterium
TATATCGAAATGCTGATTAATTATGAACCGCGATTGCAGCATATCGCCGAGTGGTGGAAGCAACTTTATGGCGAATCCGAAGGCAAAGAAGGCAAAGGAATTTTCCCGGCTTCGGCGAATTTTACAGCAGATTTACACTCACTCGGACAGTACATTCAGGAAGGACATCGCCACCTGTTTGAAACCCTCATTCAAATAGAAAAGCCCGAACTCGACCTCACCATTCAATCCGACAAACAGAACCTCGATGGCTTAAATTATTTAGCCGGAAAAACATTAGATTTTGTCAATAAAAAAGCGGCAGAGGGGACATTGATGGCGCACGTAGATGGCGGGGTTCCCAACCTCATTATTACCTTGCCCGAAGCAAATGCTTATCACTTAGGGTATTTATTTTATTTCTTTGAAAAAGCCTGTGCAATAAGCGGTTACGTTTTAAATGTCAATCCATTTGACCAGCCGGGCGTGGAGGCGTATAAGCGAAATATGTTTCGGTTGCTAGGTAAGCCTATTTTATAATACAGATAAAACAAAATGTTTTTCACAAACAAATTCAATAAAAATACGTATCTTTGTAGAAATGCAATCTATGAATACTTTATCGTTATTTTCAGGAGGAGGTGGATTAGATTTGGGGTTTTCTGCCGCAAATTATAATATCCTTTGTTCTTCCGATATTGATAAATATTCATGTTTAACACTTAGGATTAACCAAGATAAAACAGGTTATCTTACATCTCATCCAGTTCTTTGTGATGATATTCAGAATATTTCTGCTCTAAAATTCAGAGAGTTATCAGATGATAATTCGATAGACTTTGTAATAGGAGGACCTCCATGTCAAGCATTCTCGGTATTTGGTAAACGCAAGGGGCTTGAAGATCCGCGTGGCAATTTAGTCTTTGAGTACGCAAGAATTATTGAAGAATTAAATCCTAAAGGTTTCCTTTTTGAAAATGTAGCAGGTTTAAAAACAATTCATGGAGGAAAACTCCTTGAAGCTCTGATGGAAAAGCTATCATTTGATGGCAAATACCAAGTCACAGTACATGAGTATGAAATGGCAGATTTTGGTATACCTCAATTTCGGCAAAGGGTATTTATAGTAGGTCATCAAGGTAAAGATAAGATACCACCAATGTCAACCAATCATACAAGCCCTAATACCATTTTTAATGGTCATATGCCATATAAAACAGTTGGTGTAGCTTTATCAAATATGCCTGTCCCCATCACAGATTGGAAAGGTAAACCCGAAATAGACAGTCACGTAGGCAGGAAGCATAGCCAAAGAATTATTGATAGATACGCCTCGTTAAAATTCAGAGAGAGAGATCCCAATACAAGAATAAATAAACTTGACCCCGGAAGACCGAGCTACACTATAATTGTGGGCTCGGATAAAGGCGGCGGTAAAGGACATGTCCATCCTTTCTCTCCAAGAGAGGTTACTCCGAGAGAAAGTGCCAGGTTACAAACTTTTCCTGATTGGTGGGAGTTTTGTGGTACAGGACGCCATGTTATCCGACAGGTTGGCAACGCAGTTCCACCTCTTTTTGCTGCTCAGTTAGCTGATTATTTGGCAGAAGAAATCTTTGGCAGAAAAAGTACCCACACCTACAACAGCTTCGTAAAAAAACTCAAACTACATTTTTTGGAGGAATGATTACCGATTTATTTAGTCATAAAATTCATTCAAGTAAACCCGAATGGGCGGACAAACTCATTGAATTAGCCTGTATTTTTCAAGAGTTTGATGGACATATTTATGACCGAAAAGTTATTGAAGAACGTTTAAAAAGTATAAGCCCAAGAGGAACATTCGTTGCAAGAGACCCATCCAAATTTAGAGATGAAATAAGCGCATATCCTGCATATTTAGGTCTGTATCGCCTGGAACTTCGAAACAACAAGTGGCATTTTTTATTAAGCAAAACGGCAAAGAAATTTCTAACTTCTGAAGAACCCAATGTAAATGCTTTTATGCTTCTTCAACTTTTACTATTCCAATATCCTAATGGAATGGGAGTAGCGTATTATTCTAATTCAGATAAATTTAGGATTCAGGCTAATACAAGAAATAGAACACTTGATATAATCAAAAATAATATTCGGATTAGTCCGCTAAGATTGATATGTAAAGCATTGCAGGCAGATGCAATTATGAGAGATGTCTCTATTTTTGAAGCAAATATAAATGCTGATGAATTATTCATTCTAGCAAATCAGAATAACATTAACGACAAAGTATTACCAATAACTTCTGATATTGTATCAATACTTACAAAGGTACGAAAAGGTACACTTCTACCACCAACACATTTTGAAAACAGGTCGCACATACTTAATCATACAGATTTAATTGAATCAAAAAGAGGAAAGCTATCGCTAAGACCTTTTGCAAATGAATTGGATGAACAAGATATTTTAAAGAAATTTAATGTAATTTGTAATACCTCTATCAGTTTTGATGGTTTCAATCAGGTAAGATCTGAAAAAGAACTTGAGCAAGTTATTCTTAGTGGAAATTGGGCAAGATATTTTGACAGTTTGCTCACATTAAATGCAAATCTAATCGAAGTACTATCGAATGATCCAGTCACTTATTTATCTGATGACATCACACAAACTGAAGCTATTAATACACCTAAGACTTATCCTTTAAAAAAGCGTGGAGTTAATATATCGCCTCTGCAAAAAGCTAAGAAAATAAAACAATTTGCAGACCCTGAAATCACAAAAATAAAACGCCAAAGAAGTAACTTATCTCATAAACTAATCTTGCAACAACTTGACGAACATCTTAGAAGTAGAGGAATAGAACCCTATGAAAATGAACATATAGACTTATACGCAAAAGTTCCTGACGACGGCAAGTTTCTATTTGAAGTAAAAAGTATTTTTGAAGATAATCTATTGGCGCAAACCCGAAAGGGTATTAGCCAGCTATATGAATACAGATTTAGATACAAAGCAGAAATAGGACATAAAGATATAACGTTATGCCTTGTATATCCTTACGAACCAAAGACAATCCGATGGTTGCAGGAATATATCTGTACTGATAGAAAAATCGCTGTCATTTGGTTTTCAGAAGAAGGAAAGCTATGTGCTTCTAATTACTGTAAGAAGAAAATTGCACCTCTTTTGGGTACTTACCTGTAATTTTACTACAATGCTACAAAATAAAATAAAAAAACTCGCCACCACCATATACAGCGACACCGTTGCCACTCGCCGTCACCTCCACCAACATCCCGAACTCTCTTACGAAGAAGTCCAAACCGGAAAATTCGTTGCTGAACGTCTCACAGACTACGGCATCGAACACAAGCATGGTATGGCAGAAAACGGTGTAGTCGGTATCATTCGCGGCAAAAATCCTGATAAAAAAGTCATCGCCTTACGTGCGGACATGGACGCACTGCCTATTATCGAAGCCAATGATGTACCCTATAAATCTCAAAACGAGGGAGTTATGCACGCTTGCGGACACGATGCACATACGGCTTCGCTGCTCGGTACAGCACATATTTTGAATCAACTCAAAGAGCAATTTGAAGGTACGATTAAGCTCATTTTCCAACCCGCCGAAGAACGCTTCCCCGGCGGTGCGTCGATTATGATTAAGGAAGGCGTGTTGAAAAATCCAGCCCCGCAAAGCATCATCGGGCAGCACGTACACCCGCCCCTCGAAGCCGGAAAAATCGGTATGCGGGCAGGCATGTACATGGCTTCTGCCGACGAACTTTACATCACCGTAAAAGGGCAGGGCGGACATGGTGCATTGCCCCACGATTGTGTTGACCCGGTGGTGATTACGGCGCATATTATTACGGGATTGCAGCAGATTATTTCGCGGAAAGTGGACCCGACTTCGCCCTCTGTGCTTACCTTC
>CALHBW010000441.1 GCA_937930625.1 uncultured Saprospiraceae bacterium
CATATAGGAAATCAGGTGGAACATAAGGCAAATGTTCATTTGAATTTGCAGTAAAGTATTGGAAATCAATCCTATAAGGTTTTCGAAAACCTTATAGGATTCGGACTTGCTTCACATTCCACCTAATTTCCCACATGAGCCAATACTCTTTTCACGCAGCGTTCACAGAGAGCGCAGAGTGCTGATAATCAATTCTCTGCGACCTCTGCGGGCTACCCGTTTAACTTTGCCTAAAGCGAATACTCGTCAGACGAATCCCTTTATTCAATGTGAATACTTTACGAGACAGATCACTACATTCCACAAAAACCTTCGTCAGACGAGTAGTATCTCGCAAGCAAACTTAAACGGGTAGGCCCTCTGCGTTCTCCGCGTGAGACACTGTTTGCAAAAAATGTCGAAGAACCAATATAACACAGACATTCCTGTCTGTATCGTATGGGATTTGCAGACAAAAATATCTGTATTACCGAGTTTCAAATTTATCAAATATTCAGCAGCAATGCGTTTTTTATTATTCAAAATTTTATTTGGCAATATTTTTTTCAAAAAAAATTAACTATTATTACTTTCTACATAAACAATTCATTATCAATTATTTACAAAAACAAAAAAACACCTACGCAGAGACAAACAAAAAGTCACACTTTAATTTTTTGGCACGTTTTTCGGCTAAAGGGGAAATCGAAAGCCGATTTTTATTACTCCCTTACACCCGACGGCTTTCATTTAAAAGGCTAATTCATACGGGTTACGGTTTTCAAGTTACGGGTTAATAACTCGCAACTCGAAAACCCACAACTCGAAACTTGAACAAAATTATGAAAAATACAATCATCAAACTGACGCTCGCATTGTGCGCTTGTTTATTTTCGTTTGGACAAATCAACGCACAAAACGCCGACGCCCCCTGGAGTATCGGACTCAGTGGCGGTAAATCTGCCTATAATGGTGACTTAGGTAATGCTTTCTTCAATTTCGACCAACCTTATCAGGGTATCGGCGGTCTGAAAATTGGACGCTATATCAACCCATCCCTCGATGTTTCTTTGGACGGTACATACGGACGCTACGGCTACTGGGAAAATGGTACTGACCAATTTCTTAGCAACATGCTGCAAGGTAATCTGACGCTGGATTATAAATTCAACAACGGCTATATCCTAAGTGAAGACGCAATAATTGCACCTTATATCTTTGGAGGATTGGGCTTTACCAATATTAGCCACGAAGAAAATGAGGCTGGTACTGCGCGTGCTGCCAATGGTACAGATGTATATATTCCGCTCGGTTTGGGCGCAAGTGTCAATATCACGCCAAATCTAGGCTTATTTTGGCAAGGAACGTATGGAGGTCTGAATTTTAATGACGAGCGCGACCTTCGCGTAGCCAATGATAATAATGACCAATTTATGCTCAATCAAATTGGTGTGAAAGCCAATTTCGGTAGTGGCGGTATGAAAGACGCTGACGGTGACGGTATCGCCGACAATAAAGATGCTTGTCCGAATACACCTGCCGGACCAAATGGTTATAAAGGTTGCCCCGACTCGGATGGCGATGGACTTATTGACAGAGCTGATGAATGTCCGAATACATTTGGTCAGAAAAAATTCAAAGGTTGCCCTGATACAGACGGTGATGGTCTGATGGATAAACTTGATGCTTGTCCTAATGTTGCAGGATTGGCAAAATTCAAAGGCTGCCCTGATACGGATGGTGACGGTATCGCTGATAATATAGACGAATGTCCTAACCAACGTGGTACACGCGCCAATCGTGGTTGCCCGACTGCTACCGTAGTGATGGATACAGATGGCGACGGCATCCCGAATAGCGAAGACCAATGCCCGTCGGTGGCAGGTCCTGCATCGACAAGAGGCTGCCCGGTGATTCCGATAGAAGACCAATCGGTATTCGAGGAAGCATTGCGCGGTATTCAATTCGAGACAGCAAAAGCAGTTATCAAATCTTCTTCTTACGCTATTCTGGATAATGTGGTGACAGTCATGCAAAACAACCCGCAGTACAAGCTCTCTATCGAAGGTCATACTGATTCGCAAGGTAGCGAAACCTTAAATCTCGACCTTTCACAAAGACGTGCAGAAGCAGTTAGATTGTACTTGGTGAATAACGGTATCGCGGCTGCGCGTATGGCAGCAACCGGTTATGGCGAGTCTATGCCGGTAGCAGACAACAACACGGCACAAGGTCGTGCCTTGAATCGTAGAGTAGAATTTAAGGTTTCTTACTAAAAAAACAATGAGTAAATGAATAGATGATTAAATGAGTAAATACCATTTATTTCATCTACTCATTCAATCATTTACTCATTATATCTTAGACATTAAATAGCATTTAAAAGAAAATGCTTCCTAACTCATAGTGTGTGTTTATATAGTTCAAAGCCTCGCATCCAATGGAAGCGAGGCTTTTTTTGTTTTTAAGCGCAAGTGCAAGAATCAAGCGCAAGTACAAGTTTCAGGAATTTGCTTTGCAAATTCGTTCATACACAGGATTGAATTTGGCACAGCCAAATAAAAAATCTGAACTTGCGCTTGATTCTTGTACTTGTACTTACTTAATTTTCTCCTGCCACTCCAGCATACCACCGAGCAAATTACGGACTTTGGTAAATCCTGCTTGCTCCATCATCATTTTCGCCTGTCCGCTACGTCCACCCGAACGGCAATAAACAACGATTTCATCGTTTTTATTTTCTTCCAATTCATCCAAACGAAGTGGCAGAATCCCTAAGGGTATCAATCGCCCTTCGATACTAAATTCTTGATGCTCATGCACTTCACGTACATCTATGAGGATAAAATCCTCCTTAGCGTCCAGCTTTTGTTTGAGTTGTTCTACTGTAATATCTTGCATAGTTTTTAGTTCATAGTTCATAGTGCATAGTTCGTAGTTGATAGTTTATTTCATAGTGCATAGTTGATAGTTAGTACGCGAGATTGTTTCACGTTAAAACTATGAACCATGAACTATCAACTATGCACTAAAAACTATTTTTTCACAAATTTTTCATAATAAACAGCGTTCGTATTATGCTCTTTAATTTGAATGAAATACATGCCGTTTGCGAGTGTATTTACGGGGATAGCAGCTTGCAATTGGCTCATGTGAATGAGTTGTCCTGCACTGTTGAATATTCCGATTTGATAATCTTCGTAATTATTTGATTTTAAATTAATAAATAAATTATCATTCGCCGGATTAGGGAATATTTCGGCAATTTCGGAGGCATTAAGCGCGGGTTCATTACTCACAAAAGGGTCGCCATTCACCACTGCACGTATCATCAATGCGCCCGGCAAATTGTCGGGAAAGGGAAACCATCCCACACCAAGATTAAAGAAATTATTGCTCGCCGCGTCAGGATTGTTTTTATCCATACCAATCGGAATCGGAGAATCGGCAATAGTCACCTGCTCCCAACCGATGAAGTAAGATTGTCCTGCTGTAAGTGGTATTGGGTCGCCTATATCGTAGGTGTAAAAACCGACGATG
Source organism: uncultured Saprospiraceae bacterium (assembly GCA_937930625.1). Taxonomy (GTDB): domain Bacteria; phylum Bacteroidota; class Bacteroidia; order Chitinophagales; family Saprospiraceae; genus JAHDEO01. Next base: position 3,520 of record CALHBW010000441.1, read on the forward strand.
CCTTCACCGTATTGCGGGATAAAATCTTTGCTAAAAATTGGGTCGCCTTGCGGCTTGTCGCCTCCTTCCCATACTTTGAGGTTGAAAATCTGCCCTGCACTTACATCATCTGCGGCATATGGGATGTGGATTTGGATGGCGTGTAATTGGTCATCTATACTCGGAATAAAACGCACGGCAGCTTGCGAGCCTGCACCGTCCAAACCTATATTATACTCTGCCGTGCCGTCGTCATAAGAAAAATAATTGGAGAAAGTTGTTTCCCTTGTGACGACATCATTTGTGAGATTGAAATTTTCCTGATTCGAAATGACCTCTTGATTAGGAGCTGTCAGGTAATATTCTGTGATAATTTTTGCTTCCGGCAAACCCGCTGACAAGCTACCTATCGCCAAATCTCCTGTATTTTGTTCTGCCAAAGGATACAAATCAAATTCACTCTCTGATAGCGGTGCGATTGTCGCATTATTCATATCTCTCGTCAATATTGTAACCTCAGAGACCACTTCTTCTGCCTTAAAATTTATATTGGAAATATTCTCCGAATTGTCATTATGATTGCGAATATTTGGAATCAAATTTAAATTCACCAGATTAAATCTGTTTTCCCAATAATGCGCCCAGGGCATCGCTGTCAATTCTTTGAGATAAGACTTTGGGGCTTCCGTAAAACACACATCTTCAAAGACCGGACTACCTTCTAAACGCCCCTTGTCCATTTTCACATAATCAATATGCCATAAATCCACAAAGCCTGTACGCGCATTGAAATTGAGAAATCGGAATTGAAAATCGCCCCCCAAATATAAGGAGCTAATCGGTTGGCTAATATACTCAAAGTCTCCAACAAAATCGCCCGCAATAGTTCGTACTTCTACCCACTCACTGCTATCCTTTTTGAACTCTAACACCAAACGGTCAATAGATTCCGGCGCGTCTCCAAAGCCCTGCGGCTGTACAAAAAAGCTGAGGATTATACCATCACTAGGTGTAGTTCCGCTCAAATCAATTATTTGCGAAGTCAAGGTATCAGCCCAACCTTCTTCATCTCCATATGGCAGCCCTGTTGCATCCAAACCATCCAAAGTAGCCACCCCAATTGATGGCGGATTCATCCCCAATGTATTATTGACGAATACATCATTATCCATCCAAAGCGATGTCTCTGGGTATGGACCTTTGTACGAAAAATCGTCCATAAAAGGCAATGTCAGTGACGCAGGAGCAGATTTGAGTTGAGGTTTGGCTTTTTCGGGATGTGCTTTAGCGTACTCTTGTAAGACCGGATTGGTGGTAAGCGGCAAAGCTACAGGTTGAGCAAACACCCATAATGAGATTAATAAACAACTGATTGTCAGTATATAGCGCATCTTATAATAGAATTGTATAATTGTTAAAATTGTGTGAATGTGCAATGATATTGCATTAATACGAAATAGGCAGGTCAATTGTTGTATGGTTACATTGTTTTATTGCTTCATGGTTTCATGGTTGTATTATTGTATGGCTATTAATTTATTTTCGCAAAGCGAAAAAACAATAAAACCATGAAACAATATGACAATGAAGCCATGAAGCAATAAAATCACCATTCATTTGCACATTCGCCGGGTTTGGTTTTGGTAATCCACACGTCCACTGCATCGCCCATTCTGATAATATCGCCGCGACTGTAATCGGGTGATTGGCGGTAAATATATGCAGCGGCTTCGTCCGTCACTGTTTCGTCAGCAACGATACTACCGAGTTGAAGATTATATGTTTCGAGTTGGTAACGAGCTTCATCGACTGTACGGCAGGTGAATTTGGGTACAGTCATCGAGGTCGTGCTGCCTTCCGCGACTACGAGCGTCAGTTCCGCGCCTTTCGGCACTTTCGTGGGCTTGTCTTTTTCCGGGCGTTGAAGCGGTTCGCCTTTATATTTGACTTGCAGAACGGTATTTCTTGCAGGGTCGGGTTTGTATTCGATTTTTGAGTTGACGGACAAGCCTCTCGCACGCAACAAGCGTTTTGCAAAATCTTTATCCTTTTCCCAAACATCCGGCACAGCTACCGGAGGCGGTACGCTTGCATTGACGGTGACATACACCTTGCGATTTTTCTTGACACGCGAATTGGGCGGCGGGTCTTGTTCGAGTATCGCAAAGGGGTCTTTTTCAGGGAAATACAAAGAATCCAAAATGTATAATTCTAATTTGGTATCTTTCATTTCCTGCCTTGCCTCATCCAGCAATGTACCTCGCAAATCCGGCAAAGTAATCGACTCTCCATGCCGCGTATAGCTGCTCAAATACCCAAACACGCCATACAATATCAAAGCCAATAAGCCCATTGCCAGCAGAAAATTCAGCCAGAAAACGCGGCTTGTGAAGTAGTAGTATATTTCTTTTAAAAATCCCATTTTTCGACTCAATGAAAATTTAAATGAAAATAAAAATGAAAAACCAGATATTCGATGTCAAATAAAGGCATTTTTTCATTTTTATTTTGATTTTCATTTTAATTAAAAAAGAACTTAACAGTTCTGCCGTTTACCGTCAATCGTTCATCCCGTATTCCAAAATTTTATCTATAAAATCATATGGCTTATAGCCATTTATTGCTGTTTGGTGAAAGATGCAAGTCGCAGGAGTCATGCCCGGCAATGAATTGACTTCTATCACCACAGTTTCAGCGCGATTGTCCTCATACACACGCACGAAGGCGTCTATGCGAGCGTAGCCCTGCACATTGAGCAGTTCGGCGGCGCGCTGAAGGTCGGCTTTCACTTGGGCTGCAATATACGTATAATCTTGCTCATTATCCGCAAATCGGGCGGGGGTGATATTCTGTCCTTCGCCTGCCAAAAACTTCTCTTCTAATGACAAAATCTCCCCTTCCGACAAAGCCTCCGACGGCTCGAAGATTTCATATTCGGGTTTGCCATTCACGCGCTTGGTGAGCAAACCGCCTGTCACTTCCAGAAAATGTTTGGCATCGCCGCGCGTAATTAAGGCTTCAATTAGTGCGACTTCTTTATGTGGAAATTCTTCTTTCGGCAATAATTTTAAAATTTCACTATCGCGCTGTGATACAAATTCTTCTTTCTTATTACGAAAAATACCGCGCAAATACGCTGCCATTTCTTCGCGGGTCTTTATCATTTTCACTGCCGAACT
>CALHBW010000442.1 GCA_937930625.1 uncultured Saprospiraceae bacterium
TCGGTGAGAATATTTGATGTTCGGCTTAGTACAATGTCTTCGCCAAATTGAGAATGTATAATTGATAACTAATTTTATTTTATAATTTGTAATTATTTAATTTTAAGTTTTTTATGAAATAAAAAATAAATAAATTATCAATTATCAATTATCAATTTGGCGAACATATTGAAGGTTTATCCTCCAATTTAAATTACATCACTAACGCAATCCGTTACAGTCAGCAAAATTGGAAGTTATCAAAAGAAGAAGTTATGAGCAATGAATCAGAAAAATTTCGTACATATGCCCACCAATTTGTAGATTGGATGGCAGATTATATGAATGATGTTGAGCAATATCCGGTAAAATCGCAGGTTGCTCCAAGAGAAATATATCATCAAATCGAAACAGGTATTCCGAATGAAGGAGAGCGTATAGAAGATATTTTTGAGGACTTCAAAAAGATTATCATTCCAGGTATTACGCATTGGCAAAGCCCTAATTTCTTTGCGTATTTTCAGGCAAATACCAGTACGCCATCAGTATTGGCGGAGATGCTCATGGCAACACTTGGCGTTCAGGGTATGAAATGGGCAACTTCGCCCGCCTCTACCGAACTCGAAGAACGAATGATGGAATGGCTAAGAGATGCGATGGCACTTCCCAAAGATTGGACAGGCGTGATACAAGACACTGCCTCCACCGCAACGCTGGCTTCCATACTAACCGCAAGGGAGCAAAAATCCGATTATGAGGTCAACACTAAAGGCTTTGCGGGCTTCACCAATTTTCGGGTATATTGTTCGGAAGAGACACATTCTTCTATTGAAAAAGGGGTGAAAATTGCAGGTATTGGAAAAGGAAATCTCGTAAAAATACCCACAGACGATACGCAAGCAATGGACGCGAATTTGTTGTTGGAATGTATAGAAAATGACATTACAAATGGTTATCATCCATTATGCGTAGTGGCTGCGATAGGCACTACCGGCACGATGGCAATGGACCCATTAAAGGAGATAGCGGAGATAACAAAAAAGCACAATATTTGGCTACATGTAGATGCAGCTTACGCGGGGTCAGCTTTATTATTGCCTGAATATCAAGACTTAATAAATGGCATTGAACACGCGGATAGCTTTGTATTTAATCCGCATAAATGGTTGTTTACGAATTTCGATTGTACGGCATATTTTGTGAAAGATAAAGACGCTTTGGTCAATACTTTTGCCATTTTGCCGGAATATCTGAAAACAAAAACCGATGGTATGGTCGCCAATCATTGCGATTGGGGGATTCCTTTGGGGCGGCGTTTTCGTTCGCTCAAATTGTGGTTTGTATTGCGTCATTATGGACTGAAGGGATTGCAAGAGAAACTTAGGTTTCATATTGAATTGGCGAAATGGCTGGAAGATGAAATCGTCAAATCCGGCGAATTTGAATTAGCCGTTCCGCGTAGTATGAATTTGGTTTGTTTTTATTATAAACCTTCAAATGATATTAGCATCGAACAGCAAAATCAACTCAATGAAAAGCTCTTGAATCGTCTGAATAGTTCGGGCAAAATATACCTGACACATACCAAAGTGAATAATGTTTTTATTTTGAGAATGTCTATTGGGCGAACTAATGTGGAGCTTGCTCATATTCGCAAAGCGTGGGATTTGATACAGGAAATCGCAATGAAAATTTAAATGAAAATGAAAATGAAAATTGCAATGAAAATGAAAATTACAATTACAATTCAAATCTAAATGGAAATGAAATTTACACATACCGAAGCCTATATTAATGGAGAATGGATGGTTAAAAATAAGACTTTTGCAGTCACCAATCCTTTTGACAATACCGAAATTGCACAAGTAGCTGATTGTGATAGAAATGATGCGAAAATTGCTATTGAAGCAGCGCATCAAGCCTTCCAATCGTGGCGAAAATTGACGGCAAATGAGCGCAGTAAAATCCTCAAAAAATGGTATCAACTTCAAATGGAAAATGTGGATGCACTCGCACGTTTGCTGACTATCGAACAAGGAAAACCATTGGCAGAAGCCCAGGGAGAAATCAAATATGGGGCTTCGTTTGTAGAGTGGTTTGCCGAAGAAGCCAGGCGGCTGTATGGCGATGTGATTCCGGGACATGGAAGCGACAAACGTATTACGATTATCAAACAACCTATTGGCGTAGTGGGTGCGATTACGCCCTGGAATTTCCCGAATGCGATGATTACCCGAAAGGTAGCTCCGGCATTGGCTGCCGGCTGTACCGTCGTCATAAAGCCTTCTGATTTGACGCCTTTATCGGCTTTGGCTTTGGCAGAATTGGCAGGACAAGCGGACTTTCCGCCGGGCGTTTTTAATGTAATTACTTGCAAAAATCCGGTAGAAATCGGAGAAGAATTGACGACAAATCCTTTGGTCAAAAAGGTATCGTTTACGGGTTCGACCAGCGTGGGGAAACGCTTGCTCAAACAAGCTGCCGATCAAGTGAAAAAGGTGTCTTTGGAGTTGGGTGGCAATGCGCCTTTTATCGTTTTTGAAGATGCCGATATTGATGCGGCAGTGGATGGTTGTATGGCGTCCAAATTCAGAAATGCAGGACAAACTTGTGTGTGTAGTAATCGTATTTTTGTTCAGGAAAATATTCAAGCGGAATTTACGCGCAAACTTTCCGAAAAAATTAAAACCCTGAAACTCGGAAATGGATTAGAAGAAGGCGTTGCCATCGGACCGATGATTAACGAAAAAGCAATTTCTAAAATAGAAAAATTACTGGATGACGCGGTTTCAAAAGGCGCGAAAATACCGGTGGGCGGAAGCAAAAAGAAAGGGCTTTTCTTTAATCCGACTTTGGTTTGTGCCGTCAACCCTGCGATGAATATTTTCAAGGAAGAAATATTCGGACCTGTCGCGGCGGTGTATTCTTTTGAAACCGAAGCTGAAGTTATCCAACTCGCCAATGATACCGAATATGGTTTAGCTGCCTATTTCTACGGGAAGGATTATGCGCGAATTTGGCGCGTATCCGAAGCCTTAGAGTACGGAATGGTCGGCATCAATACAGGCATGATTTCGACTGCCGTTGCGCCATTTGGCGGTATCAAAGAAAGTGGTTTTGGCAGAGAAGGCTCGAAATATGGTATGGATGATTTTGTGAATATTAAGTATATGTGTTGGGGTGGTGTGAGTTGATATAGGTCAAATCACATTGGCATAAGCTGTGTCTATCCGCGCGTCGGGATGAATCAATCCTGCTACAATATCTTCCCTCACGATACCTCTTTCTACTAATTCCTCACCGATTTCAATTTCGGTATTATTTTCCTGTACCCACACTTTACCGTCAATAATATCAAAATGAATCAGGCAGCCATGAATGTACCTGTTTTCTTGCCAACCAACATTCTTCAAGACGTAATGATGCCCCTCTACATCGCGTATGAAAATGGTTTTTACCGTACTTTTGCCACCGTTGCTTGTACGCTCATATTCGCGTAGGAGGTCGGTGATGATGTTTGAGTATTTTATTGTTTTATCCATTTCTCTATCTTTTTTGTTTCTTTGTCAAAGACAATAAATTTTATCGAAAATTTCTCAATGGATTTCATCAAAATAGGTGTTTTTTCTATTCTATAGAAAGCTGTTGTTGTGAGAGCGATGTAAACTTCGCGTTCACTTTCAAGTTCAGCAAGCCCTAATTCATAATTCAGAAATTGCCCTAATACAGTATGAAATTCATTGACAACACTCAATCCCAAAAAACTTTTCACCTCAACAACAATCCTTTCCGTTCCTTTTTCTGCAACGATTTTTTCAGCACCTAAATCGGCAGGAAAATCTGTTCCCAATACACTTATATAAATTGGGTCGTGAGTAATTGTCCAACCATCATTGATAAGGGATTGTTTAGCGACATCGTGATATTTATCTTTCTTTGGCATAACCTTCTAAATTCAATCCAAATATACTAAAAATACCTTAGAATTACTACCATTTTCCTAACTTTGAAATACACGATTTGTTTTACCACAAGCCTAATACTTTCAAAGTTTCAATATCAAATATATGTGTTGGGGAGGTGTGCAGTAGAAATCGAAAAGCGTCATCCCAAATGATTGAGATGACGCTTTTTGATATTTATACTGCAAACGGGGTAAATTTCGGAAAATACTGATGCTGTATTATTTCACGCAGAGTTCGCAGAGTACGCGGAGAAACATTATAAATCTCTGCGACCTCTGCGTTCTCCGCGTGAGATATGAATATTAGTATTTTCCGAAATTTATGCCGTTCACAGTATAAACGGACAGGAATGTCCGAGTTACGCTTAATTTTCAGTAACAGGTCGTGGCATTTG
>CALHBW010000443.1 GCA_937930625.1 uncultured Saprospiraceae bacterium
TTGTAGAAACAGTAGGGACAGGGCATGCCCTGTCCCTACTGTTTCTACAAGCGTTTTTGCGATGCGTATATTTTAACGAACATTCCATATCGTAACAAAAAACTGCAATCCGAACCCCGAATTGCAGCTTATTATTTGTCAAAATTTATACCAAAAGAAGTTCAGGTTCAAGAATTAAGTGCAAGTACAGGTTTCGGAAATTTGCTATGCAAATTCTTTTTATCTGTATTAATTTGGTTTTGCCAAATACATGACTTGAACTTGATGCTTGTTCTCGCGCTTTATCAACCTTCTGCCGGAACGATACCCGCGATTTCATTATCTACGAGTACGCGTCCGCAGTGTTCGCAAACGATAATTTTTTTGCGTTGTCCGATTTCGAGTTGGATTTGTGGCGGAATTTTATTGAAACAACCTCCGCAAGCATTACGCTCAACAGTGACAACAGCCAAGCCGTTACGATATGCGCCACGCACCTTATCGTAAGCACGCATGAGGCGGTCTTCGATGCCCTTACGCCCTCTTTCCGATTTTTTGTTGAGCTTTTCTTCTTGCTTCTCCGTAGATTGGATGATTTTTTCCAGTTCTACCTTCTTATCTACCAATTCTTTTTCCTTTCCGTCAATACGTTTTTTGGTAGATTCTACCTGTACGGCTTTATCTTCAATCAGTTTGCCGGCACCCTTTTGTTTTTTCTCAGAAAGTTGAATCTCAAGACGTTGCAAGTCCAACTCCTTGTTGAGTGCTTCGTATTCACGGTTGTTTTTTACCTCTTTGAGTTGCTTTTCGTATCGCTCAATCAATGCTTCCGCCTCCTTGATATTATTGCGATGTTTAGCTATCTCGTCCTCATAGCCTTTTACCGAGCCTTCAAGTTTGCCCAGGCGAGTTTTCAATCCTTCTATTTCATCTTCAAGGTCAGCCACCTCCATAGGAAGCTCACCGCGCAATACCTGAATTTCATCAATTTTGGAGTCAATAACTTGCAGGTCAAATAATGCCTGCAATTTTTCTTCCACCGTTTTTTCCTTAGCTTTTGCCATACTTTAATAATGAGTGAATGGGTGAATTTTGAATGAGTGAATAATTAATGCGGTAATGATGAAATGCTTAAATGCCACAATGTTTCTAACGTGTGTATTATGTTTTTTTTCAATGAAATTAATTTATAAAAAATTGATAATGAGTATTTTGAGATAAAAACTTGAATGATTCACTCATTCACTCATTCAAAATTCACTCATTAAAAACATTACAACATTTAAGCATTTCACCATTTAAGCATTAAAAATACTTGACGGGATTTGTGTTTACTTTGGTCAAATAAACCGCAAAGGTACTAAATTTTTGTGTTATAAGTTCGTTAAAAAGTTCAATAGTGAATTGTTCGCTTTCATAATGTCCGATGTCAGCAATGACAATGCGCCCGTCAGCATCGAAAAACTCATGGTATTTATAATCTGCAGTAACAAAAATATCAGCTCCTGCACGTACCGCATGATTCAATAAAAAACCACCCGAACCACCACAAACAGCCACCGTTTTTATTTTCCTTTTTGGCAATTCGGTGTAACGAACACAACCCGCTTTCATAATTCGTTTGAGTTGTTCCAAAAACATCCTTGGCGCGATAGCTTTTGGCAATTCTCCTATCATACCCGACCCTACATTTGTATGACGATTTTCGATACTAATAATCTGATAAGGAGGTGAATCCGATGAATGTGCTTCGTGCAATTTACGCACAATCGCCCCTTCAAATGCTGCGTCGAAGGTTACTTCGATTTGCGCCATTGCACCACTTGAATCATTCATCGTAGCTGCACCGATAGATGTAAAACTGATATTTTTTTGAACATCATACGCACCTGCTCCTGCCTCGAACAAAGCGTTCTTCAAGGCATCAATTTCATGGACAGAAGCCAATGCCCTTAGTTGCTTTAACGTAGATTTTGGCAAAAGAATACGGGTGCGCTCCAAGCCAAGTTTTTCGCAAATCTTAGCATTTACCCCTGTATGTACATTATCCAGATTGGTGTGAATCGCATAAATCGCCACATCGTTTTTAATGGCTTTAATAATAGTGCGCTCCACATAATTGCGCCCCGTAATCCGCTTCAATCCTTTGAATACTATCGGATGATGTGCCACTATGACATTGCAGCCCTTCTCAATTGCTTCATCTATAACGGCTTCCGTAGAGTCAAGACAAAGCATGACACCCTTAATAATATCATTTGGATTACCCACTATCAAACCCGAATTGTCGTAACTCTCCTGATACATCGAAGGAGCGATAGATTCGAGGTAGTTTGTCAGGTCTTTTATTCTCATAGATTAATGTTGAATGAGTGAATTTTGAGTGAGTGAATGAGTGAATGTTTTTAATGCGAGAATGCGACAATGTTTTTTTCATTGACACATTGTATCATTATCGCATTATTATTCACTCATTCGCTCATTCAAAATTCACTCATTGGTTACCCATGTTTTGCCGCAAAATCACGCATCACATCCACCAATACTTGCACACTCTCCAATGGCATCGCATTATAAATCGAAGCCCGGAAACCACCTACCGAGCGATGTCCTTTGATACCCGAAATATCTGCCGTCGCACAAGCTTCCAAAAAAGGCGCAGTGTGTGCGTCATCTTTTGCTACGAAAGTTGCGTTCATACGCGAACGGTCTTCTACTTTTGTAGTTCCCTCAAAAAGCGGATTCGTGTCGATTTCGTCATAAATCAACTTCGCTTTTTTATCATTATATGCTGTCATTGCAGCTACACCACCTTGCGCTTTTATCCAACGCATCGTCAGCAGACATACATATATAGGATAGGTCGGTGGCGTATTGAATGCCGAATCTTTAGCAATGTGCGTATCATAATTCAGCATAGTTGGAATCTCGCGCTTCACTTTCCCCGTGATACCTTTCCGTACAATCAGTAAAGTGACTCCTGCCGGACCGAGATTTTTCTGCGCTCCTGCATATACAAGGTCATAGCGACTCATATCTATCGGTCGGCTGAAAATATTGGACGACATATCCGCCACAAACGGCACACTTGTTTCCGGCAATTTGTGAAACTCCGTACCAAACACCGTATTATTACTTGTGATGTGTACATACTTCAAGTTATTCGGTATCTCAAAGTCCTTCGGAATATGCGTATAATTATCCTCTTTTGAAGATGCCAATTTAATGATACTCCCAAAGTGCTGTGCCTCTTTAATGGCTTTTGCCGACCAAGTACCTGTATCTATATAGCCTGCCGTTTCATCCACATCAAGCAAGTTCATCGCTGTCATATAAAATTGACTGCTCGCCCCTCCGGTCAAAAACAAGACATCAAATTCATCGCCGATGCCCAATAGGTCTTTTACAGATTGTTGTGCCTCAGCAAGAATAGCTTTAAACTCCGCACTTCGGTGCGAAATTTCTAAAATAGACAGTCCAATACCGTCCAAATCACGAACAGCTTCAGCAGCTTGTTCAAAAACTGTAGCAGGTAAAATCGCAGGACCTGCACTAAAATTATGTTTCTTCATTTTGAAAAATATTCCAGGCAAATGAAATGTATAAATTAAATTGTGGAAAACCTCATAAGGTGGCAAAGCCACTACCATTGTTTTTGTTTTATTGTTACATGGTTACATGGTTGAAATGAGTTTTTTGCGAAGCAAAAAACCGTAACAACAATTGAACAATGAAGCAATTCAACAATGATAATCTTTAGTCTAAATCTCAACTCTTGCCAAAATAGCACAAGAGTTCACGATTTAGGTACTAAATGATTCTATTTATTTAAGATTTCTCACAAGTCCGCAAATGTAAACTTTTGACCTTTCAATAAGTTCAAAAACATGTTTAATTCTCTATTTTGGGGTGAAAAAACCATGATTTTAATTTTTTTTGAGAAAAAAGTTAATGAAAGTTGCATCTTTCAAAAAACAATTATACTTTTGCACCCGCTTTGAGAGAAAAGCGACAGATTTAAAGAAAAAATCTGAATACTATTTAGAGTGTTGATAAAGCAAAAAAGAGCCTAATAAATTTTGCAAACTTTTATAAAATAAAACTTGTATAAAAGAAATTAAGCTTGTATCTTTGCGACCCGCTTGAAAGAAAAGCGTAAAAACACAAAGATTAGATAAGGACTAAAGCCACAAATTTAAATCCGCATTGTAGATGCGGGTTTAAAAAACTGGCAAACAAAGATAAGCTCGTCGGCATGAAGATGCTGGCATTATAGAGCAAAAAGTTCATTGACACAGCTGAAGATAGCAAACTTGATATTTAACGATGTTAAGTTTGGCTAATCTACTTTAACTTTAGTACGTTAAAAAATAATGATGGATGATAAAGGATG